>JALWGO010000295.1 GCA_027038805.1 Thermoprotei archaeon | reverse complement strand
CCAACGTCTTCTTTATTTCATCTACTGGCTTTTTCGAATTTATTATAATCCAGCCATTCTTCTTTAAGCCTTCTAGAACTGGTTCTGAAACTAGTAGAGAAGGGTCAAGGATTACTACTATATCGGGTTCTACTATTGGTGATCTAATATAGATTGGTTTTTCATCTATTCTTGTATATGCTTTTACCGGAGCACCACGCCGTTCTGCACCAAACTCTGGGAATGCCTGGGCATATTTTCCTTCAATGATTGCTGCCTCCGCCGTTACTTGGGAAGCCGTTACAGCACCTTGGCCTCCACGACCATGCCATCTTATTTCAATCAAGAATCCCACCTTGGTAGGGTTTCTCACGTTTTTACACGTACAATCTTTTCTTAAGACTCTCTAGTAGATAAGAGTTTAGTATTATGTCTTCATCATAGCACTAAGTTTTATAATAAACTCTGTCTTCAAACCTTTTCCTAGGGGAGATTATTGGATGGCAGAGAGAAAGACCAGTTAAAGCATGTGATAACAGTAAAGGTGAATCATCTGGGAGATATAGCTAGGATGGCTGCTTCCGTCATGACACTGGGTCAGCCAATGTATATTGTTAGGTTTAAGTTGAAGGGAAAACATGTTTACGGTATACTAGCGGTATTCAGAGACTACTATAACTATTATGGTCTTCCAATGTTCTATTACTATGTTGATGAGGACGATAAGTATAGTGATGCGCGATACATCTTATTAAGGGCTGATGAGAGTGGGGAGCATTTAGAAATAGGGAAGGGAAGCAAGGCTGGATGGGTTTCTATTCCAGTCATAGACTTGAAGGAAAAACCAGTCTTTATACCAGAAGAGCTCATTTAGCTGCCACTGGAATGTATATTGAGACTCTCCTATTGCGGCTATATAGTTTTATTTCGCCTCTTTTTTCAAGTTCTCTTAAAATATCTTTTGCAACACTATAGCTAACATTAAGTTTACTCATCAATACGTAAGGCGTTATATATGGTGATCCTCTAATTTCCCTAGCAGCTTTCTCCACTAGACTCTCATCATAGTATACGAGCCTTCCTCCAGTCTCTGCTAATTCATGCTCTCTTGATCTACGTTCTTCTCTAGCCATTCTTCTTTGTCTTTTTTCTAGAGTAGATATGGGCTTTCCACCCTTGGTGCCCATGTAGGACACCGTTATCAATAATCGTATTATCGGAATAAATGTTTTATTTTAACAAAACAAAAAGATAGGAAGGAGTCATATTAGTTAAGGAGAGAAACCAATGACTTTCAATGAGAACACATTGTTGAGCGAGCTCTCAGAACTTTTCCGACTTGTTGGACTGGGAGCCAGCGAGCTTAGAATATATCTTATCGTATTATTAAGAGGCCCGATTACAGCAAAGGATCTTGCAAGAGAAGTTAATATAAGTCCTACTAAAATTTACGAACCATTAAACAAGCTTGTACGAATAGGGCTCCTTGAGAAGACCTCTGACAGACCAGCTAGGTATGTTGCAGTAAACCCGCGTATAGCTTGGAGAAAGATTAGGAACAGCATAGATGAGAAGATAAAATTCTTTGAGGAACGAATACTACCACAAATAGAATCTCTTTATCGTGGAGGTAGTGGTACATATAGAGTATTAATAGTTCCTCCTCAATTAATAGAAAACAGTATAAGAGATGTGATTTTATCAGCATCTACAAGCATAGACATAGCTCTATCCTATAGAGAATTGCTCACAGATAAAATCATTAATAGTATAATTGAAGTATCAGATAAGGTCAAAATACGTATACTATTAGAGGAAGAGTTACGTGGAGAAAAACTAGCTGAAAAACTTAGAGGACGAGAGATAAGCTTGAGGTTTCTCAGTGGAATGTTTGGGAGCGGTGTAATAGGAGGTGTCGTGATATTAATAGTAAAGACCCCTGAAGGAGAACTCATGGGTATTTGGAGTGATCACGAATTCTTTACGGAGATTGCAAAGGTGTATTTTGACCACTTGTGGAATAAGGCTAGATAATTAATTGAAAGTAATACGTATTATTTAGGGGAGGGGTTTATAAGTTTTCATCATCATTAGCTGTATCTACCGGGTGTGAAAGCACATGAAGTTAATAACAGTAAAAATGCCCGAACCTTATGTAGAAGGATTAGACGAACTAGTTAGAACAGGTAGATATTCCTCAAGAAGCGAAGTCATACGCATAGCCGTGAGAGAACTTCTCAAGAGAGAACTATGGATTAAAGAAGAAGAACTAGAGTTCCAGCCCCTAAGAGCCTTTGTAGAGAAACGAGTATTCATATAATACACAAGATTTTATCGGCATTTAAGTAAACTCGTGTATTTTGGATTGCCTACTCTTACTTTCTCTAAGAGGCTTTACTAGAAGTCTATACAAGGGCTCCTCTACACGTAGTATCCTAAAACTCAGTGGAGGAGAAAATCCCGGAAATATTTGTCTAAGCTCATCAAGTTTAACTGGCCGAGGATAAAGCCTGGGCTCCAATACCTCTATAGCCATAGCCTTCTTTGCACCAGCAATATATGGCCATGCATCTCTTTCTATTCCATGCCTCTCATACCTCATTATCTCATTCCATACACGCTGAGGAGACCCAATTATTATTCTCCCAGCCCTAAACTCACCCATCAATGCTTTAACGGAGCCAGAAACATATACAACTATTATTGCTCCTTCAACTATTGGTATCCCTATCCATCTACGTAGCTCAAACTTCTTACGACCCGCAAAGATTTGGTAGGCATATTTAGGCCTTATACTCATCAAGTATAGTACATCTTCCTCACTCATAGCATACACCTTCTTCAACTATCATAGCCTAGATAGAATATATAGTATTGGTTTCCTAGATAGTTTAAGGGCTATGAAGAAGGCTGGTATTACTGAATATTGATGACAGACACCAGGCCAGAGCCCCCTACACTTATTACGTGAGACAACAAAACATGACAACGACTTTAACAGGTTGAAAAGCATTGCCGGGAGAGGAGACTATTAGGGAAGGAGACTATGTGTTGATCTATATTGATGAGAGGAGAACCTATATAGTAAGAGTGGAGAGAGACCGTAGATTTGAGTCGGACAAAGGGGTTTTAGAGCTAAGAAATCTCATAGGATTACCTTATGGTAGTAGAGTAGAGTTGTCAACTGGTGTAAAGGCTTTCATCTTAAAACCGTTGTTCCATGACTTTTTTATGAAATACAAGCGTAGAACACAGGTAATATATCCTAAGGATCTCGGATTCATAGTATTCCTCTCCGGAATATCTAGTGGTTCTCGAGTTCTCGAGGCAGGTGTCGGAACGGGTTTTCTAACGACAACTCTAGCACATATCGTTAAACCTAATGGAAGAGTATATGCCTATGAGGTGAGAAGGGATTTCTATGAGAACGCTTTGCGGAACCTAAAGATTAGTGGTCTTCTAAGATACGTTGACCTACGCTTAGGTAGTGTTAAGAGAGCCGAGGAAGAGTTAGAGGGACTTGATGCAGCATTTCTAGATCTAGCCGATCCCTGGAATTATATTGAAACAGTATACAAGGTAGTTAAGCCTAGTGCGTCTACAATATTCTTTGTGCCAACTGTAAATCAAGTTGAGAAGACCGTACTAGCTCTTAAGGGGCATAGCGGGTTCACTGACATTCACACCTACGAGCTATTAATAAGGGAATATCAAGTAAAAGAAAACGCTACTAGACCACGACCATTCATGATAGGACATACAGGTTATATCGTATTTGCACGAAGAATTTTATTAGAGTAAAGGCTATATCTTGGAAATGTTTGCGTCAAAATAAGGAAGACATGGTGTATGTAGTTGAAGAAGCCTACACGAGAACGATGGAGTTCTAAGTTTAGCGAGTGGTTTGACTGGGTTCTAGAAAAAGCTGAGATATATGATTATGGAAGATACCCTATAAAGGGCATGGGTATATGGAGACCTTATGGCTTTAAAATAAGAAAACATGTTCTAAATATAATAAGAAAGTACCTAGACGAGAAAGGCCACGAGGAAGTACTACTACCATTATTAATACCAGAATACTATCTGAGAAAAGAGTCTGAGCATGTAAGAGGATTTGAAGACCAAGTATACTGGGTTACTCACGGCGGGTTAGAAGAACTTGATGTTAAGCTCGCGCTGAGACCCACGAGTGAAACCATTATCACACCAATGGTTGCCCTATGGGTGCAGAGCTACAAGCAATTACCAAAGAAGTACTATCAAATAGGAAGTATCTTTAGATACGAGACAAAGGCAACAAGACCCATGATCAGGTTAAGAGAAGTAACCACGTTTAAAGAAGCCCATACATTCCACGATAGCTTTGAGGATGCTGAGAGACAGGTTAGTGAGGCTATAGAAATCTACAAGAAAATCTTTGATACCCTCGGGATACCCTACCTAATATCACAGAGACCAGAATGGGATAAGTTTGCGGGAGCACTCTACACCATTGCTTTCGACACAATACTACCTGATGGAAAAGTTCTACAAATAGGAACAGTACACCACCTAGGACAAAACTTTACCAAAGCCTTTGAAGTACGCATACAGTTAAAAGACGGAACCATAGATTACGCGTGGTCTACTAGCTATGGTATATCCGATAGAATTGTTGCAACCCTCATAGCAGTCCACGGTGATGACCGGGGACTTGTCCTACTACCAGGTATTGCTCCAATACAAGTAGTCATTATACCCATACCCGCCAAAAACGAGGAGGATACTAAACGAGTAATAGAATATGCGAGAAAAATAAAACAAGAATTAGCCGAAAAGGAGGTTCGAGTATTTATCGATGAGAGACGCGAGGTAACACCAGGTTATAAGTACTATGACTGGGAACTAAGAGGAGTACCTATTAGACTAGAGATAGGATTGAGAGAAGTAGAGAACAATACTGTAACATATGTAAGAAGGGATACACTTGAGAAGAAAACCATAGAATTGAGAGAATTCATTGATAAAATACACGAGATATTTCAGGAAGTAGAAGAGGACATGAGGGAACGGGCCAAGAAATATTTTAAAGATAGACTTAGCAGGGCTAATACCATCGATGAAGCGAGGAGAAAAATAGAGGAAAAGGGAGGAATAGTAGAAATACCTTGGTGTGGTAGCTTAGAATGCGGATTAAGAATAGAAGAAGAGAGCGGATTAAGAGTTCTAGGAACTCCATTATTAAATGAGGAAGTAGACGTCAAGGACAAGAGATGCCCTATCTGTGGGAACCCTGCTAGAAGTGTTCTTAGACTAGCTAAAACTTATTAAGCTATACAACGTTTTCTTGCATGCCTAGAGGTTAGGTGAAATAGTTATGCCGAAGAAAAGAGAGAGTAGAGGAAGACATAAGGGAGGTAAAGGCTACGTAGGTTACGTACAATGCGATAACTGTGGACGCATAGTCCCTAGAGATAAAGCTGTATGTATAACTAAAATGTACTCGCCAGTCGATCCGCAGCTAGCACAAGAATTAGAAAAGAAGGGAGCAATAATAATGAGGTATCCAGTAACTAAATGCTACTGCATTAGTTGTGCAATACACTTAGGTATATTAAAGGTAAGACCAGAAGCTGAGAGGAAGAGAAGACCTGCCCCAGTATAATGATATTAGATTGTTCCTTGTAGTATCTCCTACAGCTACTACCTCCCCAAATTTTCAGTTAAAGGGAGTTGCAGGTCGTACTGGAAGACTTGATGTAATAGCAAGGAGCATCGTATCCGCGTTTAAATTGGAGAAAAGTTTTCGCAGAAATGTAGTATTTTATGCACTACTTCTAGGTCCCCCCAACCCACCCAAACTATTAGTAATAGATGGGAGAATAATAGAAGCACCCCCATCATCTGAAAGAGAAGCTCTCCTCATGATTAAGAACGTGTTAGGAGGAAAAGAAATACAGGGAGTACATGTAGAGTCATGGGGGTTTAAACATATATTAAACCATTTGTTAAAGATTACAAAGAACATATATTACCTTAAAGAAGATGGAATCTTGTTTGAAAAAGCCATAAAGCCATCAAAATATAACGTGTTTGTTCTTGGAAGCCACCTAGACTTACCACGCGAGTATGAGCAGCTTTTAGATAAATACAAGGTGCCTAGAGTCTCATTAGGTAAGACTAGTTATTTGACGAGCCAGTGTATCACAATAGTTCACTGGCTACTTGATGTTATGGAGAGCTCCTTGTATACGTGATATACCCTCTGTATAATCGTTATTATCGACAACGATAGCAATATGTATACTATAATTAAGGCAATCAGTGTTTGATTGAAATACAGTGATATGAGGGCTATGAATACCAATATTATTCTCTCGGCTCTCTCGATAATTCCTACACCCTCCATTTTCACTTTTAAGGCTTCAGCTCTAGCCCGCGTATAGCTTATTATAATAGATGCCGCTAAGAGAACAGATACAACTATATAGTTGATCCCAAGGATCCCCAGGGATATTATGTACGCTGAATCTTCTATTCTATCAGAAGTTGAGTCTAGAAATGCACCAAATCTAGTCTTCCTCCCAGTTATTCTAGCAACTTCACCGTCAACTGCATCAAATAGACCGCTAAGAACTATTAATAGTAGGGCAAATAATCCCTGCTTATAGTAGAAAAATATTGGAACCAATAATGCTGCTGCTAGACCTAGAATAGTTACATGATTGGGGCTGGCTCCTATTTTTACAAAAAACAATGCAATAGGCTTGATAATCTTTTTGGCTATCGGCCTTATTTTTGTTAACAATAGTTTTCCTCCTCACAGC
>JALWGO010000294.1 GCA_027038805.1 Thermoprotei archaeon | reverse complement strand
TGAAATAAAATAATTTTTATAAACTAGACAGTATGTAAGATCTCACGAAGCGGCGGTAGTCTAGCCTGGACTAGGACGCCGGCCTGCCACGCCGGAAGTCCCGGGTTCAAATCCCGGCCGCCGCACCACAACACAACAATTATTGTATTAATTATAATAGTATTACGATTTGTTTTAACTATGTTTATTTATTATAAACAATCGTTTGGTAATAATGTGTTTTTAAGCTCGGTGGGCTCCTAAGTCTTCATTGATATTATCTGTGACCGCCACACTCGTCATCGCTTATAGGGTACTTTTCCTCTGAGATACTATATCTTTTTCTTATATAGTTCTTGTTTTCTCTTTCTCGCTTCCTCTAGTTCTTGTATTAACTGTTTTGCTACCTTCTCTATGGGCCCTTTATCTTCTATTCTTTCGATTAAAAGTCTAAAGAATTTAGTTGCACACCTAGTACTATGGAAAGTTAGTGTTGTCCCACCAAGTTCTATTATTATGCCTTGTCCTTTAGGGAATTTTCTTCCGCATACAATACATGTATATTTTTCTGTCATCGTTATCAGCAGTCTTGGATAACCCGTTAGGCTTTTTAAACTGTGTGGGTTAAAGGATACGGCTACAATACTATTGCTGTCTCCTGGTAAATTAATAATCTACTTGAGGAAGCAGTAACGAGGTATAAAGCCCTTGACGAATACTATGGATATATTGAAAACACTTGATCACAGAATACGTGATCTAGTACTGCGTAAGGGTTGGAGAGAATTAACTGAGCCACAGCTAGAATCAATACCATATATTCTTAAGGGATATAATACGCTTATAATAGCTCCTACTGGTTATGGTAAGACCGAGGCAGCGTTAATACCAATATTATCGAAAATGATTGAAACAGAGGTAAAGCCTATTTCACTACTATATATAACGCCTCTAAGGGCTCTTATAAACGATTTAATGATTAGAATAAAGTGGTGGGTCGAACAATTAGGTTTTATAGTTGCGCGCAAACATGGTGATGTTCCTCAGTCGGAGAGAGCTAGAAGGCTGAAAAAGATCCCTCATATACTAATAATAACACCGGAGAGTCTTGAAATAGACTTAGACTGGGCCTCCCGGTTTAGAGAATATTACAGTAATGTTAAATGGGTTATAGTTGACGAAGTCCATGAGCTAATAGGTACTAAGAGGGGGATCCAACTTTCAGTCCTACTAGAACGATTAAAGAATCTCAGTAAACACGATATACAAATAGTAGGACTGTCGGCAACAATAGGAGAACCCGAAGAAGCAGCAAAAATGATATTTGGCTCATCTACACGTCCTTCAATCATAATTGATGTCAAAGCCTCAAAAGACTTTGAGGTAAAAATAGACTATGTTGAACCAGACGGAGGAAATATGTGGAATAACGCGGTAAAGACTATTTTGAGGCATGTTGATCCTCCATCACTTGTGTTTGTTAACTCTAGATTTACTGCTGAAAGGCTACATGAAGCAATAGAGAAAATGGGGATAAAGGATATAGCAGTACATCATTCGTCCGTATCTAGAGAAGCTAGACAGGAAGCAGAAAAATTATTGAGAAAAGGTATTATAAAGGCAGTTATATGCACCAAAACACTTGAACTAGGCATTGATATTGGTGCAGTTAAATCTGTAATACAGTTTAGACCGCCTGGTTCTGTTACCTCTCTAATACAGCGCATTGGTAGAAGCAACCATAGACGTGGAGGTAAATCTATTGGAACAATAATATGCGTGGATGATATCGATTTAATAGAAGCTGTGGCATCTGTGCGGCTATTGTATAAAGGCGTACTTGAATCACCCTCCATGCTTAAGAAGCCTCTTGACGTTCTGGCACGTGAATTAATGGGTATGTGTTTGCAATACGGTGAAATAGATTTACGGGAAGCTTATAATATAATAAAGAATGCTTATCCATATAAAAGTCTAAAGGAGGAGGAGTATTTACGCTTAATAGAATATCTCGTGCATTCAAGAGTACTCGACCGTAATGGTAACAAGTTAAAGTTAGGACCAGTATTCTATAAGATCTGGCGTTTTGAAGAGAATGCCAAACGGTGGTGGATGAGAAACTTCTCAGAGTTCTTTTCATTCATAGGTGAGAGAAAAGCATTCTCAGTTAAATATAATGACAAGAGTATAGGTGATGTTGATGCTATATATGTATACAAGTATTTGAGGGTGGGTGATGTATTCAGACTTGCTGGTAGAACATGGAAGGTGTTATCTATAGATGAAAATCTAATGAGAATTGATGTGATGCCTGCGGAAGCTTCAGAATCAGAAGTACCCTTATGGAAAGGTGAAACAATACGTAGGGATAGAATAATAGCTGAAGAGGCGAGCATAGTTCTAGAAGAAGCACGTAATCATGGTTTGATAAAAACACCTAATCTTAGCTTGATTCCGAAAATTATTTACGATAAACTGTACGGTTTCGTGAGGCTCTACGATAAGTTAGGTGTGCCTCTACCATCAACGAGGAGAATGATAATAGAACGCATGGGTAATGAGACAATATTTACGATATTCCTTGGCGAGAAGGTATCCAATACCATAGCACATCTCATAATGTACCTAGTATCAGCTAAACAGACATTGAACGTGGGTGTAAGGTCAACCTTTTATGGATTTTCCGTAAAGTCGTTAAATATGGACATATTACAATTACTTAAGGATATAAGAATAGAGGATGTTGAGGATTTAGTTCGAAGGGCTATAGCACGTTCACCTATATTCATGGCTATATTGAAGGAAATACAGCTTAGCTTTGGTAAAATAGGTAGAGTAGGAGAAGAAGATGATATAATCATTGAGGAGGCAGTAAATCAAGCACTACAATTATATTTCGATATAGATGGTGCAAAAGAATTCCTAAGCAAGCTTCAACAAGATTCAATAGATATAGTTGACATTGGAACACCAGAAATACTCTCGCCCTTAGCAGCATATATGCTACGTGTACCAGAAATAAGACCGTGGATACCAGATATAAGCGGAATCATTGTGAAAACATTAGATGGAATGGCCTTTACAATCGACGAGTTATCAGAGATACTGGGCTTGCCTCCAAAGACTATTGAGCATAAATTAAAAGAAATGAGAAAACCAGATACCCTTGATAGAGTGTTCCAGTTCCTAGATGTTGAACTTGGAGAATGGAGATGGGCTCTTGTAAGAGATGTAAAGGAGATAGTTGAGAGCGATATATTTGCTGAGTCCTTTAACCCCCCCGACATAAATGAAGCCTTCATGCTCCACATAAAGCCCCAAAGTGGAGAGTCCTTTATACCAGTATACTTTACCCCCAGGGAAATAATTAATGGAATAGAAGAGTTCAGAAAGAAGATACCCGTCAGCGAAGCATATGAGGTAAGAGTTGTATCATTATCGTCAAGTCTATTGCAGTCGCTTTCGCCAAAATACTATTATGTATCAAAGGACATAATGCCATACATCGCCTTAAATGGTGCTGCATTCCTTCAAAAACTTAAAGGTTCTGTATAAAGATATTTTTAGTTGAAGAAGAGGGTATGATGAACGCCACGCATCAGATATCCAGTGAAGAGGGCTCGTGTTCCTGACCCAAGACACGTAGACTTGCATATTCAGTCGATGATGAAATCGAGGTAATGTGATTGATGAGCGTGTTATCCCCGACTGAGAATATCAAGTTATTATTTAGAATACAAGTACGTGAAGATAAAGTAATGGCTAGATTCATAAAATTAATAAAGAATATCGGCTTCCGTATAGTTGATTTCGATGAGGCATTGAGACGAGTAGTAGGTTATATTAGCTTTAAGGACTTAGATCAATTCCGTAAAATATTGCTGGATTATGCTCTATCATATAGTTATGAATTAACTGTTGTAGTTAAAACAAAGAACTTGAGCAAAATACTAGAGAACATAGAGACCATGTCGAAAAGCTCTGAAATAATGCTAAGGAAAATATACAGAAATAGTAATGAAATAGTCTATGTATTCCATAAACATAAATGGTGGCTAATTAAATTGTTAACAAGGAAAGGTGTCTTCAAAGTAGTATTATTGAAAAAAGATATTCCATTACATAGTGTTTTATCACCTTATTACTATACCTTTTACGACGTAGATGAAATTATTAAAGAAAAAGAAAGAATACTTAATGATTTAAAAACCTTAACAACATTATTTTATAAATAGCGTGATGAACGCCCTATCCCCTGAAAAATAAATGATGTAAATGAATCCCGTCTGACTATTAGAATGTCTCCTGCTTGTAGATAGGGAATAGCTTTTAAGCTCTACCTACATGTTTTGGGCTAGGGGATAGTACATGGCGGAACCTAATATGGTAGTTGTCGGTAGAAAGCCTGTTTCTAGTTATGTTTTAGCTGTGATCGTAATGTTCAATCAAGGCGTAGATGAAGTTGTAATAAAAGCGCGAGGAGAGGCTATCAGCAAGGCTGTTGAAGTATATAATGCGTTACGTGATAGGTTGGGTGATAGTATAGAACTAGTGGATACAGAAATAGGGAGTGAGTACACGAGATCTAGGAGGACATCGTACATAAAGATAAAGGTTCGTAGAGTGTTTTAAAGATATTATATGATCCCTTGTTCCGCTTCTTCTCTAGCACTGATCTTCTCCTCGATTCTTGCTATACTACTCGTTATTAGCATGTATGTTGTTTTTAATACATCCTTATAGTCTACTAGTCCTTTCTCTACTAACTCCATCTGCTCTTCTAGGGCTCTTGTTGTATCTTCAGATACTAGGTCTGGGAAGTTCGTTGAAAGATACTTATATACATGTATGCCCGTGTTTGTCGGTATTAGGTACTTCCTCCTCTTTGACTCTATAACATATCCGTGTCTACGTATAGATGAAATTATTTTCGCATATGTGCTCGGTCTCCCGAGTTTGCGCTTCTTCATTAACCCTATTATATCTCCGTGAGTATATAGTGATACTTGTGATGTTCTTATACTATAAGTTCTAACAACATTGACGGTATCGCCAATCTTGATGTTTTCTATCTTTTTGTTCACTCTTATAGGCTTTATTAAGTTGAATCCTTCTTCTAAGATTGCCGATGGCTCTCTTATCTCTAAATGTCTACCACCTACGTCTAATAATAGTATAGTTTCTTCGATTTTGACTGGCTTCATTTGACTGGCTATGAATCTCTTAAATATAAGGTCATATATTCTTAGATGGTGTTTTGTTAGCTGTATTGGTATTCTTAAATCGCCACTTAGTAAATTCTTAATAAGCATGCCTGCATCTAAGGGGTTTGTAGGTCTTATTGCTTCATGTGCACCCTCGTTGCTCCAGGTACGTGGTGTAAAGTATTCTTCCTTGTTCAGTATATTACTAATATATTGTTTCGCTATTTTTATGCCAGTATGAGATACTCTTATACTATCAGTTCTATGATAAGTTATGAGACCTGATTCGAAAAGTTCTTGTGCTATTTTCATTACTCTATCGGCTGGATAGCCGTAATATCTGTTTGCGTCTCTAAGTAGTTCATCGGTAGTGTATGGTGGTAGTGGTGTGAGAATACGTGCTTCGGTTCTCTTATTTATCACCTTAAATCCTTTTTCTGCTAGTCTCTTTATTCTTTCTATTTCTTCTCTATATCTAGTAAACAAGCTAATTCTTAAATCAACATCTGTTATGAATATTATTCTGTAACCTCTTTTATTGTGCCATTCATTATATCTATCTATTATCCAGCCTAGTACTGGTGTTTGGACTCTCCCAGCGCCTAGCCAGTTTTTATCAAATGTCCTCCATAGGTGTTTGCTTAACGAGAAACCTATCCATCTATCAGTTATTCTTCTAACAAGTTGAGATTTCACTAGGTTTTTGTTTATATTCCTAGGGTTCATGAAAGTTTCTTCAAGTCCTCTTCGGGTAATCTCATATATTTCTAGTCTTTTGATATTGTCGTTATATGGCTTTAATATGTTAAATAGATCCCAAGCTATTTTCTCTCCTTCTACATCAGGATCAGTTGCAATATAGACTTCTCCTACCTCTAATGCAAGTTTCTGTAACGCTTTTATTATACCAATAGAATCTATTATAGCTGTTGAACCACAGCGAGGGCAAACGTTGTCGCTACTTGTGAACTGATAGCCGCAGCTTAAGCACCGTTTAATCGTGTTGAAGACTGGTATATAGCCATCCTCACTTACTATTACGCCATGGTATCCCTTATCATCAGTTGTTAAATCAGTTAAATGCCCATAACTTGCAGTTATTTGAAGTAGATACATTTGTTCGCCACGAGGAGTCTTTATTTTCCCCGGTACCTCATATATTGTCAAGCGCCCAATTCTTCTCCGTGCTGGTTTTCCGAATAATCTTGCAATGGTTTTAGCCTTAGTGGGAGACTCCACTACAAGGAGTGCTGTTTTTACTGGTGTGGAATCTTTGATCTCTCTTTCGGAGCGTGTTTTTATGATTTTTTCTTTAAGCTTACTGAAGTCTACTTGTCTTAGCCTTTGTAGTTGGAATGACTGGAAATATCTTTTCATTCGTTGCTCAAATAATCTTAGAAGTTCCTCGTCATCGTGAAATATAATGCTTACACCAAATGTCATTGATCCCTTATATAGTCTACTCGTTCTCCCACTAGCTTGAATATAAGTCATTATATCTGGTATCAATACCTGTATTTTTCCATTATAACGTTTTACTATGAAATATTCTGAAACGATTTTATCTTTACTCCTTAATATCTCCTTAATGTTTTCTAATATGATTTTTCTGTATTCCTTTAATATATTCAAGCGTTCTC
>JALWGO010000293.1 GCA_027038805.1 Thermoprotei archaeon | reverse complement strand
GCCCTATGAGCTATGCCCCAACACTAGCCGGATGGAATAAAGGAATATTCACCTATGATGCAAAGAGCTTGTGTAGATACCATGCCCTAGACCTTATAGGGTTATTAAAGGGGAGAAAAGGATACGATGACACTATCAGTAGTGCTGAAAAACTATTATCTATGGACAAATGCTTGGGGGATAATGGTGCTTTAAGTATTCTAGTAGAAGCCTACATTAAACAACAAGCACATACTAACGCTACAGAGACAATCACCGTTACCAAGACCGAGACTGTTACCCATGAGAGAAACCATACGGTCACCATAAGCCTTCTAGAGACGACGACCAAGACGATAACGGTGACAGAGACTACGACCTCGGTAACTAGGGAGACAGAAAGGGTTACGAGCACTGTTACTGAGACTGTTCTGAAAGAGAAAACCGTGACGACCACTATGGTTGTTGAGAAAACTCCTTCATGGATAACCTATATGTTTGGCTCGCTAATAGCCTTATCAATTATAGCGATTATATCAGCAATAATTGCTGTAACACGGCGTAGCAGTAAGGAATGATTCACTTAGATTACATTTAGAGAACCCCGGTCTTCGAAGCTATTTCTCTATCCATTTTAACGGTATACCTTATGGATAGTATTGTTAGCACCAAGCCTAGAATAGCCATAGGTAACGTTATATTAAATATCAGGGTTGCAAGGTCAACTAAGTATTTCGTAGATGATACTAGGCCAACATAGTACATTAAATAAGTGCCAGTGTAGTCTCCAAGTTTTACTAGAGAGAACAATATTATTATCGAAGCTAGGGCTCCGAGAACATATCCTAGAATATATAATAGGCTACTAGCTAATACACCCTCACTATATGGGAGCAACATTCTTTGACTATAGCCATATTTTACGAGTACAACAACTATATAGGCTGCTGAAGTAATGAAAGTCACGCTCACAACATATAGTATAACATACCATATAGGATAATCTACTAAGCCGATAATCTTAGCCCTACTAGCTCTTAAAACAATACCGCATTCCTCTACGTCCATGCATCTCTTTATATATGAGTCTAAGCCTTCAACGAACCCTATAACCCATGTAGCGAGAAATACCAGTGATATTGTATCTATAGCTACAAGTGATACAAGGGTAGTAAATAAATAATGGATTAAACACGAGTAATCTATTTCAATGATGGGATAAAGAGATACCAATACTATAGATAATGAGAGTATTATGAGGGAGGCTATAGTGAACGCAATGTACCTCTTAGTACTCCAGTACACTACCACTCCTCCTCGGCTCAGCTAGGAAAGCATTCTCTACACTACAAGTGTATTTAACGCTGATTTCTACGTTCTACTATCATAGCACGGATAAATAATAAAGTATGTTACATTAAATGTATAGTTTATAGATGAAATAGTTTATTTAGGAGAAAGTCCTCGTCAAAGAAGCTTTCTAAGGGATTATAAAAAGAGTAGAGATGAGACACGGATAAATACTGTAGTTCACTTAACCTGCTTTAGATCCATCCTCTAAGCTTCATTGCTCTTACTACTCTATCTACCGCGATAGCGTAGGCTGCTGCTCTCATTGGATGATCACTGTACTTCTTCTGCCACTCATTGTATACTTCGTGGAAGTTGTGGGTCATCTTCTTGTCTAGTCTGTCTAGTGCTTCTTCGTCTGTTAGCCAGCATCCCATCCTGTTGTGGCTCCACTCTATCCAGCTCATCATTACTCCTCCAGCATTGGCTAGAATGTCTGGTATTACGATTACGCCTTTCTGGTGTAGTATGTGGTCTGCTTCGGGTGTTGTTGGACCGTTCGCACACTCTGATATTATCTTTGCCTTAATGTTTGGAGCATTCTTCTCTGTTATAACGTTCTCTAGTGCTGCCGGCATGAGTATGTCTACGTCTAGTTCGAGGAGCTCCTCATTGGTTATCCTCTTGGCTCCTGGATAATTGATTACGCTACCAGTCTTGTCTTTTACTTCGAACAACTTCTCTACGTCTAGGCCGTTGGGGTCATATATTCCTCCCTTACTATCGCTTACAGCTACTACCTTGGCACCCCACTTCACGCTATAGAGAGCTGCATATCTACCACAGTTACCGAAGCCTTGGATAGCTACGGTTTTGCCCTCAAATCCTCCGAGAGCTAGTTTTGCTGCTTCTCTAGCTACTAGTGCTGTACCATAACCTGTTGATACTTCTCTTGGCTTGAGTCCTCCTATTATGGGTGGTTTTGCTGTTACTACACCCCATGCTGGATACCTCTTTATCTTACTGTACTCGTCGAAGAACCATGCCATTATCTGTGGGTTCGTGTATACGTCTGGTGCTGGTATGTCTATGTCTTCTCCAACGATGTCAGCTATTGCTGCAAAGTATTTCCTGGATAATTCTTCTAGTTCGCGTGGGCTTAGTTTCTTGGGGTCTACTTTTATTCCACCTTTACCTCCACCATAGGGTATTCCAGCGAGAGCATTCTTCCAGGTCATCCACATGGATAGGGTTACTACCTCGCCAACACTGACATTGGGGTGGTATCTCACGCCACCCTTGTATGGTCCGAGAGCACTATTGTGCTGGCTTCTCCAGCCAATGAATACAGCTATTTTACCATTATCTAGTTTTACGGGGATTTTTACTTGGAGTAATCTCTCCGGGTGTCTTAAAACCTCAACTACATCGTCGGGTAAGCCGAGGAGGGCTGCAGCTTCTTTTAGTTGTTTTACAGCGTTCTGGTAAACTGGTTCGTTTTCATATGGTGCTCCTGAGGTCAAGGCTTCTTACCTCCGCAGTTAATCTTTTAGCATGCTAGTAGAAAAATATTTTGTCCGTTTTCTAAGAGTAATCTCCCTTAGAAAAGTAAGACCACGGATTAACCGCGTTAATAACCTTGTTATGTAACAAAAAGTAAAATTATTCGCCATAGGTTTTAAAACAAGTATTAACACAGTATAATCGATGGATATACCCGGTAAGACCGTTATTGAGAACACCTTTCATCGTAAGGGAACCCTATTACACCAATATTTATTATCCCTAGGCGCTATAGTTTTCCTAGCATAGGGAGTAGAATTGACATACATCCTACAGCTCCCACTTGTAGCCGAGATGAAAGGTAAATACTGGTTCTTCGCCATAAGGCTCAGAAACGAGCCAGGAGTATTATCAAAAGTAAGCAACGTGTTCGCTAAAGCAAACGTGAATATCTTGAATGGAGTACACACTATAGCCGAGGGCGGACACGCTGACTGGGTACTATTAACCGATTTCACTAAGAGTAAGGTAGAGCCAAGTGAACTTGCAAGCAAGTTAGCCAAGATGCCCGAGGTAATAAAAGTTGACTATGGGATAAAGGTTCTCGGAGAACTAGGATTCCCCACATTCGACTTCAAACTAGCCTTCCACAATGAGAGCGTAGCTGTTTGGCGTACAACATGGTTTACCACGTTCTTTGGAGGCATAGCGAGATACTTCAAGGAGAGCGGTGAAGTATTCCTCTACCAGACAGCCTATGTAGCTGGCTACATGATATCTAAGTGGTGGATGAATAAGGCTAAGACCAGTGACCCATTAAAGCTAATACAGCTTGCCGGGGAAGCACTCAAAGTACTCGGATGGATCCGTGACTACGAGGTAGTAAAATTCCAGGACGAGCCCTTAGAAGTAGTTATAAGAGTGAAGGAGAACATTGAAGCAAGAGCACATAGGAATCTAAACATTAAGACTAACTGCTACTTCATGATGGGATTACTAGCAGGCTATGTCTCGGGCATATTCAACAAGCAGATGGTTGCTAGAGAACCCGCGTGTGAGGCACTGGGACACGAGTTCTGCGAATACCATATAACACCCTATAAGGCAGCATAGCTTATAATATAGTAGAGTTTAACGTTTACGCTTCTTTTCCAACTCTCTATACCAGTATTTCTCCCTCATGAGCTCGACTAAACGTTTACCACGCCTCGTAAGAGTAACAATGCCTCCAGAAACCTCTACTAATCCCTCATCACGGAGTTTTGAAAGCCTCTCAGAGAGAACACGGGGGGATTCTTCGGCCTCCTCCTTAAGGGTATCTACTGGGAGGCTTTCACGTGACTCGAGCATCTTTAGTAATGAGACATCTTTTTCTCCTAACCCGCCTATACCGCCTCGTTTTCTACGTGTTCTCGGAGCTTCTTCCTCAGAGACCATTGTTTCAAATATTCTCTCATGGTATGCTTCTACTCCGGTTCTGGTTGTAGTCGTGTAGGCTAGTGCTACTATTGATACTACTACAATTATGGTTACAGCTATCAGCAATAAGACTATGTTATGTATTAATGGTGCAAAGGATTTAACCAGCTCGTCTATTGGCGAAGGCATTTCTACATCCTTCTCCTCCTACCAGCCATGTATAGTGAAGCCCCAATTATGACTGCAGCTGCTACTGCTCCATACATTGCTTCTCTCGGCAGGAGTGTATGGGTTGTTGGGGTTTCTCCTACTATTAGTGTCTCAACATTGCTTTCAATATTTGTTCCAGGTAGCTCTGCCTTGACCTGGTATTCTCCTTTCTCCTCGGGTGCCGTGAAGGTGATAGTCGTTGAACCACTTGTATCTATTACTCCGAAGGCCACGGGCGTCCATTTCCCACTAATATTCAATAGTATGTGTACTTGGAGGGCTTGTGATGGTAGGGGTGTAACGTTTACCTGGGCATAGACCTTTCCCCCGGGCTCCACGGTCTTGTTCAATAATACTAGTTTTAACCCTCTCACAACCTCTATGACATTTAATATTGCTGTAGCATTCATGCTGAGCCCTCTTGACGTAACTAGTACCGTGTATTTTCCGGGCTTCTGTGGTGCCTTTAATCTAAGCACACCTGTACCGCTCTCATTTACGGCTACTATCGTCTTACTTATCGCCTTGCTATCCTTTAATATACTAGCCGATAGTTTCTCTTTTATAGGCGGGGACACTGTTATAATATATTCTGCCTGGGAGCCAGCTTCAACTGTTTGTTCTTTGGGCTGTATTGTTAGAGAAGGTACTACAACCCTTATGGTCTTTGAGCCGTTTATTTCCCGGCCATCCAAGTATACGGTAGCAGTTATAGTGTAGAGTCCCTCCTTAAGACCCTCTACGCTTATCGTCGTTGTATCATTTACTAGTTCTATCTTACTAGTATAAACTGTTGTGTTATTCGAGTATACCATTATTTCTCCGATCAAGGTTTCTTTAATACTTGGTTTTAAGGAGACTGTTATGTTGAAAGCCCTACCAGCTATAATGTTGTCGGGTACTTCAATTATTATTGATGGCACTGGTAGTACTTCTAGGATTCTAGCCCCACTGTCAATATTCCTATAGCTTGAGGATACCCTAGCCTTAACCATATACTTGCCTGGATCAAGGTTTACTTGTATGGTCTTGTTCCCGATTCCGTTACATGCTTCTAGTTTGTCTAGGAGAACCCATTGCATAACGTCTTCATCATAGTATAGTATTTTTACTGGAATACAGACAGGTAGAGCGGGCTTCAACGACACGTTTACATTAACTGCTTGGTGCATGAATACTCTGGTAGGCTTCAATGATAATGATATATCTGCTATTAGGTCTACTACTCTCTTCTCCGAGTAGACTGTAATCATTATATTATTGCTCGTAATACTAATGTTCTCGTTTATTGATGAAACTGGAACTCTGACTCTAAACAAGTATTGCTTAAAGTCCTCGTAGATGGGTATGCTTGGTGCTCTCCAAGTGAAGTTAAAGAATCCTTGGCTATCAGTTGTCGTGGTATTTACTACTTGCCATGTATCTCCTACGAGCATTTCTAGGAATACTATTCTAGTATTGTTTGCTGGAGTAACTCTTCCATAGAATCTTATGGTTGAGCCCTCTAAGACTATGGTCTTGTCTGCTTCGAACACTATGTTTGTTGGGGGATAGGCTTCTATCAATCCCTGCGCTGATGAGACGAGCTGGGTTCCATCGGGGAGTCTGTAGGATATTATTGCTCTTACAACGTGTATTCCGGACTTGATGTAGGTGAATAGTGTGAAGGAGACGGTCTTCTCCTCTCCTACTCCTAGTTTTTCAAGCCATTGCTGGCCTTGTAGTTCGTTGTCTATGTATAGTTCTATTTTTATGCTTGAAGCATTGCTTGGACCCATATTGTAGAGTTTAACACTAATGTTTGTTTTCTCAAGTGATTCTTCGAGAGCGTAGTAGTATGGGTGGGAGTTTATGTATAACTCGGCTCTAATTATCGATGGGCTTAAGTAGAGTGTTATGGGGTAGTCGAAGGAGTCTGTGAACGTGTGGTTTCCAGTATAGCCTTCTACTTCTATTCTAATACTATCTGGTACTAGTTCGCCTGCACTAATATTAGCGTATTCCATGTATGGTAGGTATATGTAGAAGGTTTTCTCAACTCGATTATTCTCTACTGACAGCGATCCAATATACTGGGATCCGAGTTCTTCTTCACCCCTATAGACTTTGACTATGATGTGTAATGGTTCTTTAGTGGACGAGTACTTTAACTCTAATTTAACGTGGAGTTCTGCTACACTACCAATGCTCCAAGGCATGTTAGAATATGCTACAACATCTATGATCCAGGTATTGTTTCCGCTAACCCATGTTATGGTATGCCATTTGGTGCTAGGCGGACTATAGGGTTGCGCGTATCCCCTTATACTTGTTGAGATGGAGACTACTATCAATAATATTATGGCTAGTATGTACGTGGTTTTTCTTATTCTATTCCTATACATGTATCCTCTCATACACGTACACCTCCACCTGGTTTATGTAGGGGGAA
>JALWGO010000292.1 GCA_027038805.1 Thermoprotei archaeon | reverse complement strand
CTACGGCTCAAACAACACTAGTATTCTACGAGAAACTTGTTTACGCTGTTACTGGTGGCGGATTAGCTTATCCTCCATCACTGGTAGTAGTTTATAATAATGGTACTCATATAAAGTTCGTAGACCTCATAGTACCAAAGTATCCTGGACCCACTGAGCCTATGGGTATATACCAGGAGATAATGGACGCTATCCACCGGGACATACATCAGGCTCCTCAGTAGTCTTCAAAGTCTCCTTTAACCCTATAATAGTCTTCAATGCTTCTACTAAGGCGTCTACTTCCTCTCTAGTATTATAGATATAGTAACTTGCTCTAACAGTACCATTAATGCCTAGCCTATAGTGGAGTGGGTGAGCACAGTGTTTACCCGTTCTAACCGCGATGCCAAGCATGTCTAGAGCTTTACCAACTGTATGGTGGTGTAAGTCTCTTATATTGAAGGCTATTACTCCTCCCTTAATCCTAGCATCCCATGGCCCATAGTATTCTACATCACTGCTTAGCTCTTCTCTAATACGCTTTAACGTATAGCTGGTTAACTCTATTTCATGTTGTCTCACATTATCCATTCCAAGCCTCATAAGATACTCTGCTGCAACCGCTAAGCCTATTCCACCAGCAATATTTGGTGTACCAGCCTCAAACCTCCATGGGAGATCTTGCCATACAACATCGTCTAATGTTACATCCTTTATGGTATCGCCTCCCACCTTGAAGGGCATCATTTCATCTAATCTATCCCTCTTACCCCATAGTACTCCTATTCCTGTTGGCCCTAGCATTTTGTGGCCGCTAAAGGCTAGGAAGTCTATGTCGAGGTCTCTCACATTAACTGGTAGATGGGGGACTCCTTGAGCACCGTCAACAACTATTATAGCGTCAACGCTGTGGGCTATTTTGGCTATTCTCTTGATATCATTTACGGTTCCGAGAACATTGCTCATCATGGTAACCGCTATTATACGTGTTTTTTCTGACACCATTTCCTCTAATTGATCATATCTTAGAAGGCCGTCATCTGTTATATCAACGTATTTTATCTTAGCATTCTTTAGTCTAGCTATATTTCTCCAGGGAAGCATGTTGCTATGATGCTCCATAACTGTTAATATTATCTCATCTCCTTCTCGGAGGTTTTTGAAACCCCATGCATATGCTATTAGATTTAATGCCTCGGTGCTATTGAAGGTGAATACTATTTCCTCCCAGCTATAGGCGTTTATGAACTTAGCTATTGTTTCATGAGCTTTCTCATAGGCTTCACTAGCCTCCTGGCTGAGGGTATGGAAGCCGCGGTGAACATTAGCATTGTATTTCTCATAGTATTCTCTTATAGCTTCTATGACTTGTCGTGGCTTCTGAGTAGTAGCAGCATTATCTAGGTATACTAGTCTCCTACCATTAACTTCGCGTTCTAGTATTGGGAAATCTCTCCTAATCTCGTAGGGGTTAAAACCCATATCGGAGGACCCGTGTACTAATAAGGGGTGGTCAGAGTCTATAAACATAACATGTAGGTGATGGGACACCCATGGGAAAAGGAGGTTTAGAAGAACTTGTACGAGAGTTCTTGTCTAAGAAGAGCCCCGATGGCTATTATGTTATACCAGCTAGGAGTGAGGCTAAGAGCCTACTCGAGAAATATAGTGGTGTCATAGTTGAGGAAGCTGGTACGTTAT
Organism: Thermoprotei archaeon; assembly: GCA_027038805.1. Taxonomy (GTDB): domain Archaea; phylum Thermoproteota; class Thermoprotei_A; order Sulfolobales; family WANQ01; genus JALWGO01. The sequence continues at coordinate 5,204 of JALWGO010000292.1, read as the reverse complement.
TATTTGTGAAGACTAGATCGCGTAGTATGGCTGAGAAGATATTGAGGAAGCTGTATACTAGGGGACTTGTTGGCGAATACTAGGTCTTCTTCCCACGGATCTTCTTATAAGCTAACACAATTACTACGGCTACTATGAATACGGCTATACCAGCTATTAGCCTCAAGTTCCTATAACTATAGTATCCTCTTATATTGCTCTCTGTTGTAGTCGTAGTGGGCTGTGTTGTATTTGTTAACCTACTAGTTGTTGTAGGCTTTACTATTGGTAGTGTAACCGTATTGTTTAGAATAGCTGGCCTACCCACACTTATATTCTCTATACGCCATTTATCACCATTGAGTACTAGTAGTCTTAGCTTAGAGGAATTCAACGTTATTATTGGAAAAGCTTCTATGAAATTATATGTCTGAGGGTTCTCTTCTGATACATAGACTAGTGTTGTAGGGTAGACTAGGTCTAAGTCGCTAACCAAGGGGAGAGCAAGCCAGTATGCTCCAGTAACGTCGTAGGGTCTACCCCTTCCCAATACAACAATTCTTACTGGTGTATCTGTAGCTATATGTAGTATCAGGGATTCATTCTCCACTTCAGCTTTAGCTTCCTTGGATCCCGGCTGAGTCACTACTAACAATAACTCTACACTCGAGTTTCTTGAAGCTATTTTTACTGGGATTAAAGTTGTTGTTAGATTCCTCCACCACCCCTTCCATCTAAATAGTCTTAAACTATAGTATACATTGTATTCAATTCCTATTCTATTCCACGAGGAAGGACTGCCCTTGAAGAAAACCTTCACCGGGTTTAAGTAGAATAAGTCTACGTAGAAGTAGCCTTGAGAGTCCTCGTTCTTGAAGGCTAGTTCCACTACTGGAATATTCCCATAGAATCCATAGGAAGAGTTCTCGGCAACACCGCTACCAGTAAACCATACTGCACCGGAGAGAGGTGTTAGGCTTGCAAAGGGGTATCCAAGGTATACGCGTGAGAATAATAGCGGTCTCATTGCAAGGTTCTCGGGAGTTGCCTGGTATCCTGGAAAAGCTATATCGGTAGCCCAGGGAAGGTAGAGCCATTCAACACTACTAACGGCTGTTGCACCAGGAGAGGGTAAGACTGCTAATGCCTTAGATATAGTTGAGTCCGCGCCTCTAAGCTTATTCAACCATAGGATTGGGCACACGCCTAGTATACCGTCGCCACAGATTGGTTTTGATATTCCTCTCAGCGGTTTAGGATCGTACCTGGATGTTAACTGGAGTATTTTCAAGATATAGTTTACTATTCCCCCAATAACATTGTTTACCTTATACTGAATGGAAACTGACCAGCTCATCTTAATCGAGGTAGAATTGAATAAATATCTGAACACATAGGCTAGAAAGTTTAGCCTACTCTTATTCAACAATTTTTCATCAATTATTTTAGCTTCAACTCTATACGTATAATCATATAATAATTCGTCGCCTCCTCTTAGTAGCCCAAAAGTTTTCGGTGGAGGAGAAGTTATCCTTGAATAATACTCCCGTACAACTACTGCTATTGTATTCGATGATAAAACTTGTGGTATAAATACGTAGGGTTTGCACTCTATTTTAGAGTTATCTATTCTAACATCTAGTACTGGTTGTGGGAACTCTATAACATATAATACAATATCTATAACGCCCTTAAAATTATGGTATGCTCTAATAGTTACGTTCACCATGCTAATACTCGAAGAACCATTCAACACTATTTCACGGGCGTTTACTGGTATGAAGAGTTCGCGGTGAATACTGTCAGCATAGTACGTGACACTATAAGAGGAATTACCATTAGAGGCATTGACACTAACACCTAGTGCTATTAGCGGTGTACTTGTAGCTCTTATACGGAAATCTACGAGTAATAATCGTTGCCTAGTAGGAGTCCAGAGGTCAACGCTATTGTTTAATAGATTGTAAACTAGTGTCTCGTTAAGCTTTAAGCTAATATTTCTACTATAGATACCCTTAGTGAATAGTATACTTGAGTCCTCGATAAGAGAGTTCATAATCCCTGAAAGATTGCCGCTATGATTATATTTTACTGATATTTTCTTTCCATCTATACTATATATTATACTTGTATTATTTGCAAAGTAGCCACGTATGAGGTTCCATTTAGTATTGCTGGTGTTTAGGTTTATGTTTATAGAATATAGTCTATACTTTAATGAAACACTTATGCTATTTGATGATAAATAGTTGTTAGACCATATATACCATGATGTAGCTGCTAGAGCGAAAACACAGCTATTATTATTTGATTCACCTAAAGCTATATTATTTGAAGCAGTAGTGATAAGAGAGGATACTACTAGTGCTAGTATTATCGCCTTATACCACACGTTACCCCTAATTATCCGTACACCTGGATGATAAATGATATGCTAGAGGTTTATATTTAGATCCCCCTTATTCTGTAATCTTAAGGTAGTTTAGTTAAATATGTAGCATTTCTATTTAGAAAAAGCATAAATACCTTGTCGTCTTAAGGCTACATGGTATTTAACTCGTATGTTTATATAACATGGAGTGATTCTATCCTTAGAGAGAAGGGAGGGATGGAAAAATACAATTACAGTTACCAGTATACAATTGCTTAGATCCTTTTGAAGTATATGAGAGAATTAGGAAGTGGGTTACTAGGCAGAGATGGTATCCTCGAGGGCTTGGAGACTATACTATCATAGATGCCTGGAGAGTAACCTGTAACATATACATGGGTCTCCTAAGGATAGGTGGTGTTAGGATATTATTACCAGTAACAATAACACCGCGGCCCCCGCCCAATAATCTTCCAAGCGAACGCTATGCTAGGGCAAATGGCTTCTACGTCTATGAAGCCGAGTATACATTAGAATACAATGAACTATTATTAAGATCTCGTGTACCTGGCTTACAAGTAGAATTCTACCATAAGCCTAGTAGCGTTAACTCCCACGCTATTACTGGAGTTGAAGCCCTTTCACCGGAGTCAACTAATACTCTTGTTAGAGTGTTGTTAAATAACAATAAGAGCTATGTGCTCAAGTCGTATAGAACGCTCTCCAAGTATAATCTAGAACCATTGTTCCTCAAATACTTGAGCGGAAAGGGCATCGTTCCCAAACTTTACTCTACAGTTAGTATTAAGGATAGCTATACAGCCGTATTAGTAGAATACCTTAATGTCATAGGTGATGGAGGGTTCCCCTTCTACCAGTCAATAAGGTCTAGTCTGGCTGAGAGAAGAGTAATAGTACCAGAGGAGGCTATCTCGCGTCTCGTGTCGAGTCTAACCTTTTTCCACGAGGAAATGGCACGCTGTAATAGCTGGTGGTGTTCTAGGGGTAAGATAACTAATAGTGATATATATAAGTGGACGAGGAGGATAAAATCATATTATGATAAAGCGTTAACCAATGCTAGGCGTCATAGATCAAAGTGTGGGCCCGCTATTAGTATTCTACGTGAGTCCCAGTCAAACATAGAGGAGGCATCTAAGCTCATGAGGTATTTTAAGAGTAAGACCAAGATACGTAACCACCAAGACTTACACTTAGGCCAGATCTTGTATACTAGTGGTTACAGATATGTTATAATAGATTTTGAGGGAGAACCGGGGAGAACAGATTTAGAGAGGCTAGCATTAGAGCCAGCGCTAAGAGACGTGGCATGTATTATGAGGAGTATAGGTTATATAACAGTATTCGCCTACCGTGACCACTTTGAAACAACGCTAATGGACTCAGCGGAGCGCTTACTTGATAAGAAGGATAGGGAGGCTAGAATAGCAATAGAATGGGCAAATAAGACGGCTGCCCAGATCCTTGACAAATACTTAGAGAAAACCCGTGGCACTGGAATACTAATCCATGGTCTCGGAGGTGACGTTCTAGTAGAATGGGGTAAAGAAGCAGTAAAGGCATGGCTTGTTGAGAGAGCCCTATACGAGTTCCTCTACGAACTAAACTATAGGACGGGGTACGCGTTAATTCCACTCCTAGGGTTAGCGGGAATAGTACCGTGAAAAACGTTCAGTTTAGAATAAGTAAAAACAAGGCTGTTATCCTAGTATTTTCTCTTATATCCTATCTTGCGGAGAAACTCGTATCTCTCCTTAATGTCTTCGTCTCCTTCTATTCCCAGAGGCTTATATCCATCGACTACTCCAACGAGTGCTCTACCCTGATCGGTCTCGGCAACTATTACTTGAACGGGATTGGCTGTAGCAGCATATATTGTTACTACTTCTTGGACATGTTTTAACGTGTTTAACACGTTAATAGGCCATGCATTCTTAATATAGACTACAAAGACGTGCCCGGCCCCAATCTTATACGCCGACTCTGCTGCAAGTTTTCTAAGCTCGTCATCATTGCCATCATGTCTTACAAGCCTCTTCCCGCTAGCTTCACAGAAGCCTATACCAAACTTAATCCCCGGAGCACTAGTTACTAGAGCCTCGTATAGGTCTTCGACCGTCTTTATGAAGTGACTCATACCTATTATGATATTAGTTCCTTCTGGCACAGGTATATCTATTACATGGAACTTTACCTCGCTCACCGAGAACACCTCCTTTACCCTATTCTTCCTAGTCTTATGATGTTTATTTTAAGGCATAAATACTTATAGTTAAACAGGGTAGTTGTTGAAGTTTATTCCCGCAACATCTTTATGCACGAGAAGCCTAATACACAAGGCGGACAACGAGGATTAAAGAGAGGGATAGACTATGCGAGAGAAAAATCTAGCAACACTATTATTGGCCACCATTGTTCTCATCGCATTACATTCTATGTTAGTAGTAGCAGCATCGCCTAGTCTAAGCTACGTGTACTCGTTCGACAATAAGGGTATAGCAAGGGTAACAGTTATTATAAACGGGTTAACTGGCCTCCTCGAATACTCGTTCCCCGTATACGAGCAAGTAGTAAATGAGAGCCTCATAGCCTTCGACGAAAACGGTAACGTAGTACTAGCAGACTATAACGGAACACACATCACCATATACCCATATAATACAACAGATAAAGTCATAGTACAGTTCAACGCCATACCAAGCACTATAGAAAACGATATAATAACAGTAACAATACACCCCTATGGTCCAGCAACAATAATACTACCAGACAACGCCGGACTTCTATACTTCAACGACACACCACAAATAGAGATCATAGGAGAAACAATAAA
>JALWGO010000291.1 GCA_027038805.1 Thermoprotei archaeon | reverse complement strand
GAAGCCTAATACATTAAACTCAACCACGTCTTCACCACCTCTTCCTGAGTTTAAAGAACCTATAGGGTAAGCCTCCACCCGCACCTAGAGGTGGTTTAACGAGGATTACGATGACTAGTACTAGGAAAGTTATGAATGGGCGGAAGCTGAGTGGGAGCCCGAAGGCCTCATGTAATGCAGCCATAGCGATATTCTCGGCTCCAGCTATAATGAAGGCCCCGATAGCTGTATTTAATAGTGAGCTAAGCCCGCCTATAACGGCTACAGCAAATATCTCCAATATAAGCCAATCGCCAACCTCTGGGGTAACTATTGCGAAAATACCCCAGAGTAATCCCCCTATGGCAGCAGCGCCACCGGTCATAGCCCACATGAAGTTGACTACATGGTCTCGCGGTATACCCGAGATCTCGGCTAACTGGGGGTTATCTGATACCGCTCTAATAGCCTTACCTATAGACGTCTTTGTTAGAACAAGATAGTAAAATAATGCTACGATAACTGTAAGGGTAAGAGTTGTAAGGAATTTTCCGTCAACAACTATTCTACCAAGAGTGATTGAGGGTAGAAGGTCTAGTTCAAGTATAACCGACACGAGGTTTTCTTTTACAATCTTTCCTATGATGTCGAGCAATGCGTAAAGGAAGTATTTATAGAATATCCATAAGCCTAGAGAAGCAACCATTAATATAACTACATTTGCCCCATGCCTAGTGAGCGGTTTAAAGACAGCTACGTTGTCGAAAACAGCAATTACTGCTCCTACAATGAACGCAACTAAAGCTATTATGAGGATATTTTTTACTCCAAGTAGAGATAAGAGTACGCCAACATATGCTCCAATGGTTATGAAGTTTATGTGAACGAAGTTAATTATACCAGTGGTTCTATAGCTTAGAGTTAAGGGTAAACCCATTACAATGTATATCAAGCCTATCCACAGAGTATTGTAAACTTCTGTAAGACCTACCAATGTCCTCATACCTCCTCATAGTTTGTTTATATGGCTTATGTTGATCTTGATGTGATTGGGTTGAGGATTATGGGAGAGGGTTTTCTTTTGTAAAAAATGGTTTGTTTTTCAAAGCTTATCCTTGTTTAAAGGTTATTGTCCCCTGAGAGTATGAGCCTATGTCAACGTACCTGTATTCTCCGTTAACCTTCTTGATAGTCCATATCGCGTAGTCTTGGAACATTCTGTCCCCATTCTTGTCTAATATACACCATCCGCTTACGCCATAGTAGTGCTTTGCTACTTCTGGTAGAGCATTCTTTATTAGCTCTCCATCATATTTTCCCGCACGTACTACAGCCCAGCCAGCGAGTATTATTGCATCATAGAGTTTCTCCGAGAATACTGGGGGATCAGATCCTGTTTGCTCCTTGAACTTTTTAGCGAAGTCCTCGTATAATGGGTTAGACACAAATACTGGTCTTGTGCCCATGAACTTTATCTTCTCGAGCCACTGGGCCAGCTCTGGTGTTAATAGTTCCGCGGCGCCGTGGATTCCTTCTCCACTAAACCATCGAACCTTTGATAATACTGGATCGTTTTTCGCGTGAGATAATATGTTTGCTCCATCGGTGTCGAATGATATTAGTACGACTGCTTCTGCTCCCTCAGATGAAACCTTACTTGATAGTGATGTAACCTCTGCCTTGTAGTCTGATAGCCCGGTGGCATAGGCTACTAGGCTGGCTTGTCCTCCTAGGGCCTCGAATTCTTTTTTGAAGAATTCTGCAAAGGCTTTACCGTACTCGTCGTCACGGTAGAATACAACTACCTTCTTTACGCCTTCATGGTTTACTAGTGCTGCTAAAGCCTTTGCCTGTAGGGCGTCGGAACCAGTATTACGGAATATGTAGTCGTTTGGTATCGCTAGTGTTGGAGCAGTCGATGAAGGTGATATTATTACTATCTTATTGGCATCAGCATAGGATTTAACAGTCTTTACTTGAGAACTAGCAGCTGGGCCTATAACAACCTTTATGCCTTGTTGAGCGAAGGTTTGCACGTTTTGTAGGGCTTTGTCAGCGTTGGTTCCATCATCTAGTACTACTGGTTCAAAACGGTAGTTTAGGTGGTAGGCCTTCATTTGCTTGTTAAGGTCGTCGAAGGCCATGTAGACTACTTTTTCCCAGAGTTTACCAACAGATGAAAGTTCTCCAGTTAATGGTAGGGTTACGCCTATCTTTATTGTTTTAAGCTGTTCTTGGGGGGTAGCAGTTGTTTTCGGAGC
>JALWGO010000290.1 GCA_027038805.1 Thermoprotei archaeon | reverse complement strand
TGGTACATTCTATCCCGGATCAAGTGCCTATCTAAGAGTACTTCTAGACAATATTGTGCTAGTTCATCGTCTTGATGCTTTCTCGCTAAGATTCTCCAAGAAAACCGTGATATCTCTCTGTCTTCTAAGAAGTCTTCAAGCCATAGTACCTCATATAGGATCTTGCAGGGTAGCCTCTCCAGGTGTTTTCTCTTGCTAGTCTTATACATGATCCATAGATATAGTATGTAATGTTTTAAGTCAATATCATCGTAGTTTCTATCCTCTCTTAACTCTACTTCATCACCGTAAACCCTAATTTTAGGTTCAGCAGCAATCCTACTAGTGTATATAGCTGAAGCTCTTCCAGTCACGGGATTCAATAATTTACTGCATGTAAGACTAGGGTTCGGTAACACTATAGCCTTGGCACGGGGAGCTGCTACGAGGTAAACATAACCCGGGGGAACAATATCAATAAACAACAAGTAGTCTAGAGGGGATATTCGAAAACTCTCGCCACGCGTGTAGCTTCCAATGAGATAAACACTCTTTACCTTCACTCTCCTCTTTCCTCCATGCCCTACACTCACAACCAGGCTAGAAGCGTTTGTATTTCCTCCACCCTAATAGTTAATAAGCCCTGGCCTCAGAGTTAGCGGACGAGAGGATGCAAGTATGGGAGGCAAACACGGTAAATACGTATACATTCGTAGAAACGACGGAGTATACGTAAAGGCACGTGTACTTAAGAGTAGAAGCGATGAAGACCCCGAAAAATATATTCCATTACCCTTTAAGACGAGGAATCCACCGCCAACCTTTAAGGTCTTAAAAGAAGAAGAGCTACCAGACGAGGCTAGAGAAAAACTCTACGCTATCTAAAACAAGTATTTCTCTATCCTAGCATTCTATTAAGACCCACTTCTCGATTAGAATATAATTGTCTTACGCCAATAGGCTGTTTCATTAAGGCAGGTAATGGTCAGACAATCGACCCATCAGCATTTCTCTCATCTAAGCCTATGTCGGCTACATCATCCCCGGTATAATCCTATCGTGTACACTCTATTATAGATTCTATGCATTCCGGTGGAACGTATTCTACAACATAGACGCTCCTACTAGCTCTATATACTTGTAGGTTCTTCTTCCTCAAGCAGTCAGCGTTTACCTTTAATACTACTGGTATCCCGCCATGTCTCCTTCCCGTATCACATGCATCTGGAATGTTTAATGATAGATGAACCCACTGTCTCTTCATAGGCTTTATGCCTTCCACAAGTATTCTCTCAACATTATCTCTACGTGTACCATGGTAGAGTTTATAGATGCTATCATCTGGACTGTACTTTACTGCTACTTTAATGCTATGCCCGTATCTAGCTCTAATCTTATTGTCTCTTACTTCAAATCTCCCCTTGGGGTCAAGAAGAGCTACGGCAATAACATGTTCTCTCGTAACCCATTTGTAAAGGTCTTTTCTCCTCCACTTCTCCCGAATACCCTTAACAAGCTCATCAATATCCACCCATCCCTCATCATCTAATACTAGCCCGGCTTCCCACGGAAAATGGCGGAGGAGACCGCTCATAAGCTTGCTTAACAAGACTCTGCGACGAGAATCTAATAGAAGTATAGCTGGTTTTCCACAATGCATGGACTCTTCTATGTATCTTCCACATACTCTGCACTTGTAAATGTCTCTGAGCTCGCGTTTAACCATATGAATACTCCACTCATCTTAACCCGTTGTTTCTCCTAATAGTTTTATAATAGTGCTTACACATAAAGTATAGTGGGCTGTTAATATTTAATGGAGCTATTATTGTTTTATCCGATGAGGAGCCGTCGGGAGCCCGCATCGGCGGAAAGGTGAAGAATCCCCTGGCTGCACCGAGGACAAGTAATCGGGATATTGAAGCAATGAGGGCTCAGAGGCGGCCGTCAAAAACCCTCATAGCATTCGGTTAGGGGAAAATTCATCATAATCCATTCTCTACCGTTAAATTCTCCTCTACTGTTAACTCTTTAAACATATGGCTTGTTTATTCTATAGTGTACGAACAGTACTCTTATTTACCACCACTCTTAGGAATTGAAATAGGTAGGTAATATGTCCTATCCATCTATGCAGATGCAACCACCAGATTATGTTCAAAGGGAGTTTAGAGAGGGCTTGCAGAAACTGAAGACAGCTTCTCTACTATACATTATATCAGCTCTCTTGACAGGTCTAGTACCTACCCTAATGCTATTAGGCGGGTTTAGCTTTGGAATAGCTGGAGTCATGGCAGGAGGAATAGGAATGCTAACAGCAGCTATTGTTGGTGCTATATTAGGGCTTGTAGCATTATTCGCTTTCCTTGTACCAGCATTCACGCATCTCCGGAACTCGGATCCATCAATGTTCAGTACTGCTGCAACACTAGTGAAAATAGGATATGCTATAGGCTTCATCTTAGTCATAATAGGATTAGCATTGATAATCTCTGTGGTGGCTACACCAAGCGTAGCAGTAGTCTTTGGCGGCCTAATATTATTCATTATTGGTGCAATATTCTTGTTAATAGGGCTCATTGGGTTAATTATAGGAATGTTCAGGTTAAAAGACAAGACTGATGAGACATTGTTTCTAGTAGCAGGTATATTGTTCATTATAGGAATATTCATAGGAATACTACAGTTTGTGGCATGGATACTAGTATTTGTAGCGGCAAACTCAACACTAAACAAGTTATCAACTATTCCACCAACACAGCAAGGATATGTAGCACCGCCGCCACCAAGGTAGATATTTTAGAAGAATATCATATTTGCGGTAATTTTTCCATGTATTTATCGGCTTCTCTTATTTTACAATGTTAAGGTGACTCCATGCATAGTAAAAGCGAGACGATCAACGGTATCTTTAGAGTACTTAAATTATTATATGAGAATCCTTGTTGCTGTATATGTTGTAAGCCGAGAATAGAGGTCTTTAAAGAATTAAATGGAGAAGTTAGAGAGAAATACAGTTTCATGGAATATGTGCCAGTTAATTATAATTGGTTAACTATAATTGTACCAGATGATCCTGGATGCTTCACAACACGTGTACTAGAGGGATTCGGCACGATATTATCATGTAGTGGGATAGAAGGAGAAGGGGAACTCCGCGGAGTACTATACGATAGGGATTGTAAACCAGTCGGCGAAGTATTAGTAAAGTATAGGAGAACACGGTATATATCATATTATTATACCGAGGAACTACTGGAAGAATATGGATACATAATATTACCAAGCGATAGAATACCCTATCTAGGAGGAACAGTATTAAGGAGCAATCCTAGTTCCAACTATATGCTAGCACAAGCAATAGGATTATACGCGTCCATAAACTATGGCTACAAGTTAATAACATTATACTATTCAACGGTAACACCGGGAAACGAGTTAAGAGAAGCCATAGATAATAAAACAATAGTCCTGGGGTCAAGAAAACTCTATGAGAGAGTAAAAAGCATTATTGGTGAGAAGACATTAGAGTTCATAAGATTAGAGGATACTATCATAAATACGAATAGAATATTAGAAATAATAAGCATACTTGAAGCGAAAAGAGACAAGTTTAAAAAACCTTAAAGAACCAAGAAATCTAGCGTAGAGCGGCTCCTAAACCTGTGGCAATGGGCCCGTAGCTCAGCCTGGTAGAGCGGCGGGCTCTTAACCCGTAGACCGTCTACCAGGAGAGCCTGGCTCCGATCTGATGGACGGGCGGAAGTCCCGGGTTCAAATCCCGGCGGGCCCGCCACAATAATCATTCTCGTGTTCTTGATGTGATTACCTCTTTAGTACTATGATGATTTTCGGATTGCCAACCGTAATACTTGTAAGCTAGGTATCCAGTTCTCTTTTCTTTAGGAGAGGCTAGAGTTGGGTTCAGAAACACTAGAATTGATGCCGGGTATCGTGATTCCAGGGCCCTTCCCAGTAGTTTATCTTAAGAATAATAGGGCTTTAGTCTTCGCTGATGCCCACCTAGGCTTTGAGGAAGAAATGGCGGCTCACGGATTATTTCTTCCACGTATTCAGAAGAAGAAGCTCCTAGAGATCTTGGAGATAGTTCTGGGAATAGTTGATGTTGAATGGGTTATTATTGCGGGTGATATTAAACACCAGTTTGGTCAGTTGGGGAGAGTAGAGCGTCGGGAATTATTCGATGTACTGGATTTCTTGTCAGATCGTGTTAATCGTGTTACAATTGTAAGAGGAAACCATGACAACTATCTTCCCCTGGTCTTGCGTAGATATAGTAATGTTGAATTAGTTGAAGACTACCTAGTCATAGGAGAAGAAGTACTAGTATTACATGGTCATAAGGATGTTTTACCCAGTGATACAGGTAATTACAAGCTCATTATAATGGGACACGAGCACCCAAGCCTCGGTCTACGCGATAAGCTGGGATATCTCATAAAGTATCCATGCTTTCTCTATACACAGTTAAAGAATAGTAAGACAAAACTCCTAGTTCTTCCAGCTATAGGTGCTTATCAAACCGGAACATCAGTTAGCCTAGAACCATCAGCATATCTCTCCCCGATAATGAGAAACAAGGCTCTTCTAAACGAGTCTAAGCCTATAGTATATGATAGTGAGCTAGGCTTACTTGAATTCCCTAAGCTGGAAACACTATTTAATGTTCTAAGTGAAACCGTTGCATAAGGACTATTATAGGGGAGGGCTTTTAAGGAGCCCCGTTTAAAAACTTATGTAGTGCTTAAAAAGAGGTGCTGCCTTGGTGTCCCAGCTTGTATTAGAGCGTGAGCCATCGATAAAGATAGAGAATATTGTTGCAACAGTAACCCTTGACCAAACACTTGACTTATATGCTATAGAGAGAAGTATACCGACAGTAGAATATAACCCCGACCAGTTTCCTGGCCTCATATTTAGATTAGATACCCCAAAAGTAACTGCACTAATATTCAAGTCAGGTAAAATGGTTGTAACGGGTGCAAAGAGTACTCTTGAACTAATACGCGCGGTCAAGAAGATCATAAGGACGTTACGTAAGAAAGGCATAGTTATAACAGGTAAACCCAAGATCCAGATCCAAAACATTGTTGCTTCGGCAAACTTATACGTAGAGGTTAATCTAGAGAAAGCAGCCTTCCTATTAGAAGACAACATGTACGAGCCCGAGCAGTTCCCCGGCCTAATATACCGTATGTCGGATCCACAAGTAGTCCTGCTAATATTCAGCAGCGGTAAAATGGTTATAACGGGTGCAAAAAGCGAGGACGAGGTTAGAGAGGCAGTATACAAGATCTATCAGAAGCTCAAAGAACTAGGATGTATAAGAAGACATATAACTGAAGAAGAATACATACCTGTGTAAATATATTAGAAGTTTTTATTTTCTATTTTTCCATAAAACTCCAGAAGCTGGAGAACAAGTTGTCTAGATTTAACTTCAAAGTTTTCTAGAGCGTATTAAAGGGATCTATAAATCTATAAATCTATAGGATAGCTAGCCCAAGCAGAGTAAGATAATAATTAGGACATATCTTTAGAAGATGTTTTGAGTGGTCAGTGTGAGATAGGAATCTCATCCCTCCCTAGTCGATGGCTGCCCACGTCCTCATCCCATGTATGTAGAGAGTGTGGATAGCTTATGAGTCTTGTGGAGGGTACTATAGTTGTAATGGACTTAGACAAATTCAGCGAACTAGTAGAGGAAAAAGGGTGGAGCAAGTATAGGCCAAATATCGTTACTGGAACCCTCACTAGTCTTGTTGAATGGTTTGTCTCTAAGTGGCGTGCAGTAGTAGTCTATGGTCTCGATAGGGAAAGGGGTACTGAGGAAGTAGTATTAGAAATTCCCGGCGTTGAACCAGGTGAGGTTAGAGGAGACCTAGAATATATTCGTAGAAGAATAGAGGAGTTAGGAGCCTCCATAACAATTATAGCGGTTAAGGGATACGTGGGCTTAAAGCCAGCCAAGAGTAGGCGAGAAGCATACTACGGAACTCCTTCAAGAACTCTCGCACATAAATTATTGAAAAAAGCTAAGAGACATGGAGGAAACATAGTGGTAGTACAATAAATAACACGATAACTATATTTACTTCAGAAATATGTTATAGGGGGATGACGTAAACGGTATTATGTAGAGAAAAGCAAGGATAAAATGATTAGGAGAAAACACATGAGTCGTGGAAGAGATAAACTAGCACCATGGATACCGTCAACTAAGGAGGTAATAGTTGAAGCGCTTCGAATAGCTAATGTTAAAAGTAGTGATAAATTATATGATCTCGGAGCTGGTGATGGTAGAGTAGCTATCATAGCGGCAAGAGACTTTGGAGCAAAATGTGTTGCTGTAGAAATAGATGAACGATTATGTGGTGTAATATATTCTACTGTAAAATATTATGGTCTTATGGATAGAGTGGGAATACTATGCCGAGATTTCCTTAGTATAAGAATAGATGATGCAACAGTAGTCTATATGTACCTATATAAGTCGATAAATGAATTACTCGCTAACAAACTCGAAAAAGAACTTGGATTAGGAGCACGTATTGTAACAATAGACTTTCCTATACCAGGGTGGCAGCCAATTAGAATTAGGAGGCTAGTTGATAGGACGGGTTTAGCTCGTACGGTGTTTCTTTACATAATAGGGGCAAGTAATCCTAGAGCGCTTGTAAAGCACATAACCCCGGTGTCAAGAGATATACTAGTACGTATGGGTATAGGCGAGAATATAGAGGATAAAGGTATTGCGGGTACCAAAGATAAGGCCGAGGAGACTAGTATGGATTAATGAGGAGATACCTCTTCTCGGACATATAGCCTTCGGAATAGTTGATAGAGGTACAAATATAATGCAAGTGAGACCAACTACATTATGTCACCTGAACTGTATAT
>JALWGO010000289.1:1659-2246 GCA_027038805.1 Thermoprotei archaeon | reverse complement strand
AGCCGTGGCTCCTCCTTGCCCTAATAGAGGAGTTACTCCAATCTCCATAGTACTTGGAGCCAATTTTACACTTGTGGCATTGTTTATTGAACAATAGATACCTGGTGGTAACTGCACTTCTAGTATGGGGCCATTTATGTTTGGTATACTATTATCTCTAATTCTAATTCTAAGTGTTGCTCCATAGCTTCCGGGTTCTGGTGAACCACTAACCCACGTAGGATCAAGTAATGTTAGAGCGTTCTTGAGGTTATTTACAATAATGTCCACAGTGTGTTCTTCGTGAACTCTTAGTCTAGGACCACCTGCTTCAACCACATAGTCTATTAGCAACTTAGCCTTATAGGTTCCCGGCTCCACGTCTCCAACATTAATTGTGAAAGATGCAGTGAAGCTTGCAAGAGACTGTATAGGCCCAGCTATATAGGTTAAATTCTTGCCGTAGACCTCCTTGAAGCCATCGGGCAATACTAGTTGTAGCGTTACACCACTTATCTGATAGGGCCAACGATTGCTTAGGGTTACCTGGAAGGTAGCATTCTCTGTATGTGGGTATACGGGCCAGTTGTTAGACACTCCGTACCCTA
>JALWGO010000289.1:0-1649 GCA_027038805.1 Thermoprotei archaeon | reverse complement strand
TACTCTTCTATTCTTAAACTTACTGGGTATTGAAGCTTGTAGTTGAAGTGGGTTCCATAGACTGTAAACAAGTATTCAACTATTACGTTGAAGTAGACTACTCCATTGCTAGCATTACCCAAATCTATGTGGAAAACTGAAGTACACGTACCAGCAGAGGGAATTGTTCCACAATAACTGGTATTAGATAAGGTCTTCACAGTACTGTTTAATGGAATTATCTTAACTAGTACTCCGCTAGCACTATAACGGTCTGGGTTATAGACTATTACTGTTAAGGGCGCGTTTCTATCTCCTCCAAAAACTGTTATTGGGGTTTGTGTACCCCAATACCATTCTATGGGTTTAATCCTTGGCAAGTATTCATTGATATCCTTAACTGGTATGTTAAAGGATATTTTCTGCCTATGTATGCTTGTAGCAGTATTTGAGCGAACAATGTATTCTAGTGAGAGGTTTACAGGATATAATCCAGGCTCAACGTCTCCGAGGTCAACGTGAATGTTAATCGTGCATGAACCCCCACCGCCTACTCCATTCAAGCACGTTCCATCTACTCCTCTTAATGTAAAGCCTCTCGGCAAGCTGGCATTTACATTAACTGATGATATTGCTTCGGGTCTTGTATTAGTTAATGTAACAGCTATTACCATGTTATTCGATGTCGGGAGAAGAGGAGCATACTGTCCCTGATAGGTTGTTTCAACTCTAGATAATGCTAGGAAGTCTTCCTCGGATGAGGTATTCAAGGTCACGTTAAAGAACTTATGAACCCTATAGTAGCTTTCACCTAAACGTATTGTGGAATATACTTCTACCTTAAAGGTGATAGTATTGCTTGTTCTCTCTAAATCAATACCGTTTATCGTTGCTGATAGGATATCACCATAGTTAATGGGCCCCGATAATACTTGTACCGAATAGTTTCTTCCATTGCTAAACATTACTTGCTTTGTCTCCGAGTAAACTATGATTACTGTATTGCTTATCTGGTCTGCATGTAGGCTTTGGAGCAGTAGTCTCATAGAAGCGCTGAATGTTTCATTTGAGATCCTAGGGGTATTCCATGAAGCATCCACTAATGTGAGGTTAAGTTTGGGCTCCGCGACTCGGAGTGTTATTGTATAATTTTCTTTTATCCATGTGGTAGTGCCTTGATCGCTAACAAGCATGTTTAATGTTATTGGAAGGACTATTAATCCAGAGCTACTAGTTGTTATGTTTAATGCCGGTGTCTCTATTCTAAATGTTTGCCCATATCCATAGTTACCCGTTAACGTTACATTTAATTCTCTCTTATTATTCAGTGATGATAGTTGAGGCGGTAGGTATACCGTAGCGACAACGCTCTGAATAGTAACGGGCTTTGAGACTAAGAACTCCATATATGCTCTAACATTATATGATGTCACATATGCTCTCCCATTACTCCACCCAGAATCTACTACCTCTATCACCGGCTTCCCTAGCGAGGAAACATTTATTAGAACTGGTAGAGTCTCATTGAACTCCCTAAAAGAGTTATCGGTATCAGTTATCACGCCAGTTATGATTATCTTGGCCTCATATAGACCGGGCTTCAAGTCTCTATCTATGCTTATTCCATTGAAAGCTATGGTTGTTTCAACACCATTTGATAACCTAGTATT
>JALWGO010000288.1 GCA_027038805.1 Thermoprotei archaeon | reverse complement strand
GTGAAATACTCGTAGGAGATCTCTCTACTACTCGTTATTATAGCTAGGTCTAAGTCGCTAAGATGATCATGTGTTCTCCTAGCATAGGAGCCGAAGACTACTACTCCGAGAACCCCTCCTACAAGCTGCTTACATTTCTCGACTAGCTTGCTGGGCTCTAATACCATGTTGTTAGCCGTATACTGGTTCGTGTCTAGCGTTTGCTGCTTTCTCTGCATCTTTTTCAGCAACACTATATATTCTCGGCTTCATGCCACGCTGTCTAATCCATATACCGTAGAGAGTCTCTGCTTCTCTCCTATACCTTGCAACATCCCACTGGCTATCTATTCTTATCTTTCCCTTAACCTCATATCTATAGACCATGTCTATGTAGTACTTAACGGGTTCCGATACATCAGTTACAAATAAACCATAAATGCAGTCGAAGAGATCCTTAAAATAACCCACAGTACCCCTCTTCAGCGGTGCTGATATGAGACCATAATCAAATCCTTTAAAATCAGCTATCTTAACGACTACTACCTTGTCTCTCTTAAACACTCTACCCCTCCTACCAAGCCTTAGGTCGGCTACACGCATATACTCCATGTAGGCTAGTGGAGCTGTAATCAATGCCTTATACAATGACTTATGGCTAACCTTCACGTTAGCGTATGGTGCCTCAAAGCCCCCAATACGGACACGCTTAGCGAAAAACTCTGGAAACAAGTAGACTAAGGCGTCTGGCGGAATAGTTAACAGTCCCATAGGCTGATAAGGTTTCCGTGAAGCACTAGTATCTTCTATAGGTTGTCTATAACCTGGTTGAGGATAACCCGGTGGTGGAGGCGGGGGAAGAGGTGGTGGAGGGGGATATGGATGCGGCTTACCCATTTTTCTCCACGCGTCTAGTTCCCATTATTGTAGTGTATCTTGTCTAGTATTGTTTATTAATTTTTCCTCCAAATATACATAAAATATTTTATAATTGAATATTTCACTCCAAATAACATTATCAACGAAAAACCCGGGGGCTACGAGATATGTTTAATTTTTAGAACACATTGATAAATATGAGAATACCGTAAATAATAGCAATGATAGACTATAGGTGGTTGCCAACGACCCCCATGTCTTCTAGATTGGTCACGCTAATCCTATTATCATGTATTGTGCTTGGAGCCTTAACTGTAGTTGCTGATTCAAACCCTATTATTCATGCTTCTCCGAGCCTCAGTATAATAGTATACCCGGATTCTAGCATAGTGCTCGCCTACTCTATTATCGGGGTCCTTGAGGCTCCTACTAGTATAAGTGGTGGCCATGTAGACTGTATTCTAACATATACTAGGACAACTAGAGACGTAGAACTAGCATTGACTGGGGGATTAGAAGTAAACCTATATGGGATCCCATCCGGTGAACCCCGAAACCAGTCTATATTCTTCCTTGGAGCTAGTTTAAGCCTAGAGCCGAGGACTGTGAACTCCTCCTATCTCAGCGGTATGATCCTAATAGACTTGGTTGAGAGGCACCCCAATGTAACAGCTCACTCTATAGTAAACGTGAGTAGGTTGGTAGCTAATCTCACTCCAGATACTCTAAGAGCCTCGTTTACGGTAGAGTTGAAGGGAGAGAACATCAGTATCCTAGAAGTATTGTTGAAACAGAACGCGAGTACGTTAAACAAGGCCCTCGTGGAGAAGGGATTAGATTGGATAAAGTTTACACAATACAGTATAGAACAAGGAAACCATACTTACAGGATAATCGGATTAATAGAAGCAAACTACACTAGACTACTACAACATGGTTTAAAGGAAGAGACCTTATCCGAGGAGCAGAAGAGAGAAGTCGAAAAATGTTTAGTAAGCTTATCTAACCCGGCTAGAACTCGGGTTAGAGTAGCTCAATCCGTTTGGGCTGAAGAATACTCTAATTCCATGAGGATAGGGTCTAAAACTGAAGCCCAGATAAGAATAGAAGATAATAACACTACGCTGAGAACGCTCGTAGGAGAGCTAGGAAGATGTCTCCCACTCTTAAACACGGTATTCCCGGTAATCGGGGTTAACGTGTCGAGTCCTCCCCTAGATCTAACTAGTCTTCAAGACTATACGAGGATACCCGGGCTTGTAGAGAAGACACCCTACACTATGCGCGCTCATACTAGAATAGAGTTTACGGAAGAGAACATATCCTTCAACATATCGGTTACAACTGGAAGACTAGAATACCCTAATAAAATACTCCCAGTTAGCGAGAGGATTGAGAGGACTGCTAGGATAGTTAAAGAGTACTTAGAGAATCTTACAGCAA
>JALWGO010000287.1 GCA_027038805.1 Thermoprotei archaeon | reverse complement strand
GTTTTTCTAGGAGTATACAATATTAGGCTAGGGTTTAAACCATTTAAACATTACGTACTTTATATTCCCTGTCTCCGGGTTTACTGCAGCTATCACGAAGTGTTTCCTAACGCTATGTGATAGTCTTCCAGCTCGCACTATTTCTATTGGATCTATTTCCTCGTTTAAGGGCATTACGTGGACTAGGAAGGGCGCGTGGTCTATTCCTGGACCGTGCTCATATACCGCGTAGTCGGCTCCAAACTTCAACCCGCTTCGAACAACATAGCCTCTCTCCCTTAGGTCGCGGTAGACTGGGTAGAGGAGCTTGAATCTCGGTATACGTTTTTCAGCATATTCAACCAGTTCTCTAAGACCTAGTACCCTGTCTTCGAGGTCTCTTACCTCTAAGTATCCTTTTTCGACAAGGTAGACTGCCTCTATTAGAGAAAGCTCTAGAGGGGCATTAAAGTCGGGTGACTTGGGTTTACGTATACCGAAAGGTTTACCGTAGAAGCCTAGGGAGAAGACTTTTCTCGCTTCCTCGTAGTCGAAGACTATTACTTTGAGCCCAACTAGTCTTCCATGATACTTCATAGTTTATTAGACCTTGTGCAAGGCTATGTACTTTATGTTATCGGCTGCATCGCGGGCTAGGTCTGAGGTTTCTTCTAATAGGTCTACTACCTCCTTTAGCACTAGGAGTAATGGGATTTTTTCATTGTATTCTTCGAAGATCTTTAACTCTAGTTCACGATAGCTTTGATCAGCGTCCTCTTCCATTCTTATTATTCTCTCTGCTTCTTCTATGGATTTCTTGGGGTTTATTCCCAGCATCTCTATTGCTGTTGTTAGTACTGATAACTGTTCTCTAATCTTATCCATGAACCCTCTTATATCGGTGGCTACTCCTTCG
The DNA here is from genome assembly GCA_027038805.1 of Thermoprotei archaeon. GTDB lineage: Archaea > Thermoproteota > Thermoprotei_A > Sulfolobales > WANQ01 > JALWGO01. Next base: position 1,407 of record JALWGO010000287.1, on the reverse strand, counting down.
TCTACGGTATACCCTCTATCTGCTAGGAGGTAGAGTCGGTAAGCTATAGCGTCTAGGTTCTGTGACATCTTGTCTAAGTCTATTAGGACGTAACGGTATACGTCCTTGTATAGTAGGCTCGTGCTAACTCTAACAAGGTACTCCATGGCCTTATCCTTTAGCTCTTCCGTCTGGTTCTTCATGTGCCTTGCCTTAACGTAGTGTGTTTTAACTACATCTAACTGCTTGTTGAGAAAGCTCACTACGATGTCGTTTACCTCGGTATAGGTGTCTTCGGCTTGTCTTGCAACGTTTTTCAGCATTTCTATTAGGTTGAGTTCTGCTATAGAGGCCTTACGTATATCCTCGGGATTATAGTATTCCTCTGCCACGGAGATGGCACCTAGGCTGTCTCTGTGCTAGAAAGGGTTTCTTGGACTATAAAACTTTATTAGAAGAGTAATATTTTGATAAATTTGTAAAAACCTAAGGAGAAGCCAACATATATGATTGAACGAGAACGATAATACTCAAAAGCTGGATAAACAATGAATATCCTAATAGTAGACTGTTTGGCAAGAGAGAAAGGAGAGCGAAAATCTAGTTTAGACGTAATAGGAGTAGGGCCACGTGCTATTGCAGGAGTATTAGAGGCTATGAGAGAAGAACCAACCATAAAGGTTTTCGAAGAAATACTAGAGAACCCGTGGAAGATCAGCCAATATGATGCGTTAATGATCTCGGCTATGAGTAGTGACCGCGTCTGTGCTCTTAGGACTCTAAGATACTGGCAGAGGTATGGTGGTGGCCCGGTAATAATAGGTGGCCCTATAGGAGAAGAATACGAGAGACTACTAGCGAGAGGCTTTGATCTAGTTGTTATAGGGGAGGGTGAGAGACCAGTAGAAGTTCTCGTAGAGAAAGCCTTAGACCGTGATGGAATAGTGTTCGATGAGCTACGAGGAGAACCCGGCTTTGCTTATAGGCTTCAAGGCAGGATAGTGTTTAATGGTAGGTCTCCATGGCATACTCGTAGAATGCTTGACTCTTACCAGCACTCAGTTGAAAGGATAACTGATTACCCATTATACTGGGGGGCTAGAGTCTACGTTGAAGTAGTTCGCGGTTGCAGTAACTTCTATCGTCCGAGGATAAGGTTAGCTGATGGGAGAAAATGTATTGACTGTGACCTATGTAGGAGTGGGAGTCTTAGACAGAGACTAGGGTGTCCACTAGATATCCCTCCAGGGTGTGGCTACTGTAGTGTTCCAGGCCTCTACGGTCCACCGAGAAGTAAGAGTATTGATAGAGTATACTGGGAGGTTAAAGGACTAGTAGATAAGGGTGTAACGAGAATAGTTCTAAGCGCACCCGACTTCCTAGACTATGGTAGAGACTGGCTAGTAGAACCAGAACCGTTAACCGATC
>JALWGO010000286.1 GCA_027038805.1 Thermoprotei archaeon | reverse complement strand
ATGTTTTCCTAGACTGGTAAAAATTGTTAGTCGTGTACTTCGCCTGTGAGCATTTCGCTGTGTCTTATTTTGACTTTGTATTCTTCTGCTTTGTAGAATCTGTTCTTTAGCTTCTCTAGTACTTGTGGTAGTGTTGTGTACTCCATTTCTTCTGGTCCGAGACGGTGTGGCATGAATGGTCCGTGGCGCCTCATGTAGTCTGCTATTTGTTGTGCTAGTCTTCTAGTCTCGTCGAAGGCTGGGTCGTCGAATAGGTCTGCGGGTCCTACTAGTCTGCCGTTCTTTATTTGGAAGCCTAGTGCTATTACTCTTGGTGGTCCATCAAATCTTGTGCATTTTGCGTACCTCTGTGGTACTGGCATTAGTGGTCCGTGGTGGCTTCCCCTCATCCACCCGGCTACTAGGTGGGGGAATGAGAAGGGTTCTAATACTTCTCCTACTGCTGGTAGACCGTGTTGTGCTCTCACTATCATTACTGGATCGTCTTTGCCTACGTATTTTCCTGCTATCAAGTTTAGTCTCTCGGTGCTTACTACTGCTGCTATTAGATTGTCTTCCTTTCTGAAGACTCTCTTTATAACGTATCTTGAGGGGGTTCCTATGAGTGCTAGGATGTCGTAGAGTTCTTCTGGAGCGTTTAGTTTCACTGCCTTTCCTTCCATTACATCGTAGATCTCGAATGTGAAGCCTGAATGCATTCTCGGATCAATTACGAGTCCAGCTGTATTGAATGGATCAGCAAATATACGGTATAGTGGTAGATTAAAGGCACCTGGCTCCGTTTTATCAGCCATGAATATTATTACTGGTTCTGAGGGCCTCTCAACGAATTCCATTTCAGCTACTCCTGGTCCCAGGCCACGGACATTGCCGGAGAACGCCTCCGATAAGAGGTCTTGTCCAGCTGCATATAATCCGAGTTCTTTTGCTACATCTGCTGCTTTCTTGAATGCTTCCCATGCAAGACCGTGGATTTCTGGATTGTCAACTCCTTTACGGTGTGTCATTATTAACTGTATGTCGTCGCCTACATGCGTTACGTAGAAGTCAATGATAACTCCCTTTTTCTTAGCTTCAGCTAGAACCTCGCTAGCAGCTGCTAATGTGTCTGGATGTGCTATGTGGTGTCCAGCCAGAGAACCTATATCGGCTTTTATTACGCTTAAGGTTATTTTTTTCTCTTCGCTCATAGAAGGTTCACCCATTTTGGATTAGATATGGGATTTTCTGTGTACTGGATGTGGGAGAAGAGACTAATTAGGTTTTCACATATTAAACACGATAAAATCTATGGAATCTTATAAGGATTAATCTTCTATTCCACTAGCTATGTAGTAGTATTCGCCTATCGATTTTTGATATCTATCAAGGTAGCTTCCCTCCTTGTTAACTCTCGGTCTCCCAGTTTGAGGATCTCGGCGGAATGTTATACCTAGCTCCTTTAGGAATAGGTTCATTGCTTGTCTTAGTGGTAGTGGTGTAGTTGTTTCTCCATTGATTCCTGGGGAGCCGTAGAAGACTATTATTCTATCACTTATAAAGTCCTGAATACTTACATCGTGTTCTACTACAAAAGCAACAGCTTCCTTTCCCTCAATTATCTTCCGTAGCACCTTTGCTACTGCTAGTCTCTCCTCAACGTCTAGGTACGCAGAGGGTTCATCAAGGAGATAGATATCGGATTCCCGTATAATACATGCAGCTATAGCTAGCTTCTGTAGCTCACCACCACTTAGCTCGTCAACATACCTATCATATAGTCTATTTAATCTGAGCTTACGTACGACTTCGCTGTAGAGCCATGAAGTAACATTTAAAGCATTGGGATTTGATTCCATTAATACTTCTCTAACGGTTCCCTGAAACATTTTTGGAGAAACATATTGTGGCTTATAGCTTATCGTCATTTTCTCTTTTCTCGACGATATTATGATGCCTTCGTCCGGTTTTAATTCACCAGCCAGTATGCGCACAAATGTTGTCTTCCCAATACCGTTGGGTCCTAATAACCCTATTACTTCGCCTTTTAGAGCATAGCCCCCGCTCACCTTTAGCTTAAAATCTCCGAGCCTCTTAAACACGTCCGTCCATTCTATTATTTTCTCACTAGTAGTCTTTTCTTTGGACTCAGTACTATAGGCGTGGAACCTTATGGGTTCGCCGCGTATTCTCATGTTTTCTGCTGGTAGGAATCCTTCGAGGAAGTAGTTTATACCATTCTTTGTGCTATATGGTTTTGATACTATTCCATAGGCTCCGGGTTCGCCGTAGACTATTGTTATGAGATCTGATAGATAGTCAAG
>JALWGO010000285.1 GCA_027038805.1 Thermoprotei archaeon | reverse complement strand
TATTGTAGATATTCTACCAGGGGCAAAGGTATTGGAGCAAGAAGCCTACGACCTTATGGGCGTGTATTTTAGAGGAAACCCGTATCTACGTAAACCCTTCCTACTACCAGAGCACATGGCCCAAGAAACCCCATTGAGAAAGGATTGGAAGCCTAGCAGGGGGTGACTCATAGGATGAGTAAGAACAAGTACCTTGTGGAAATACCAGTAGGGCCTCAGCATCCAGCTCTCCATGAACCAATATCTCTGAGACTTAAAGTTGAGGGAGAGCGTGTCGTCCAAGTAGAGGTCGTTGCAGGATATAATCATCGTGGAATAGAATGGCTTGCCGAGAGGAAAACCTTTTATCAAGATCTATTTCTTGTTACTCGCACATGTGGTATCTGCAATGCTGTTCATGGCGCATCCTATGTTCAAGCTGTAGAAGACCTCGCTAGCATAGAGGTTCCTCCTAGAGCAAGGTACTTGAGAACCCTTGTAATGGAGTTGGAGAGAATTCATAGTCACTTCCTGGTCCTAGCTGTAATGGCTGAGGTAATAGGATTCGACAGCCTATTCATGCTTATGATGCGTGATAGAGAAAGAGTCATGTATTTGAAGGAACTTGTCACGGGTAACAGGGTTCACGCAGACTACATGTTTATTGGTGGCGTGAGAAGAGATCTTCCAAGCGAGAAAATAGATAAGATAAAAAAGAACATAGACTACATTGAGGAGAGGATGAAGGAATACAAGAAAATATGGAGCGAAGACCCGATAATTCTAAAGAGGACCCAGGAAGTAGGTGTAGCTTCAAAGTCTCAAGCGCTAGCCTATAGCCTTGTAGGTCCAGTAGCACGCGGCTCTAACGTTAAATCAGATATAAGGTATATAGACCCCTATGACGCCTACGATGAAATACCATTCAACATGGTGACGAGAGATGAGGGAGATAGCTGGGCCCGCATGATGGTTCGTGTCGATGAGGTTTTCGAAAGTATATCAATTATAAGATATGTCCTAGAACACTTGCCTTCGGGTCCAATAATACCGTGGAAGGATATCAAGCTAGCTCCAAGAAAGTTCCCAAAGGGTGAGGGAATAGGAAGAGTTGAGGCTCCGAGAGGAGAACTGTTATACCACGTTTTTAGTGATGGTTCAATAAAGCCCTATAGAGTTAAGATAAGAACACCGAGTGTTTTAAATATACATAACGGAATATTTATGATGCTCGACCAACATATAGCCGATATACCAGTGATATTTGTTAGCTTTGATCCCTGCATCTCGTGTGCCGAGAGGGTAACAGTCATAGATTTGAAAACGAATGAAAAGAAGCTTATTCCTTGGAGAAAACTAGTAAAGAAGAAATCCTTAGGTGAGTAATGTTTGAGCTTACCTAAACTTTTAGGCAAGACTCTCAAGAACTTATTTAAGAAACCATCAACAGTCATGGTCCCACCAAAGGAGGTTAAACCAGCTGAGGGATACAGAGGTCTCCATAAAGTTAACTACGATAAATGCATATCTTGTAGTCTTTGTGCTATTGAGTGTCCAGCTCTAGCAATAAGAATGGTAACAATACCAGAGACTAAGAAGAGATACCCGGAAATAGATTATGGGAAATGTGTCTTCTGTTACCGTTGTGTAGAGGTATGCCCAGTTAACGCTTACGAAGTATCCATAGAGAAACCAGCACCGGAAACCAAACCTGTTATAATTAAAGAATCTCCATTAGAGTGGTATAAGGCTAAGAAGGCTCAGCAGACTTCTTCGACTCGGCAATCTCCTCAGAAGTAGCCTTTCTAACAATCAACAGTCTACCCTTCTTACCAACCACTACGACGTATTCATCTGGTTTTATCTCGTCCTCGCTTTCAGCCATCCAGTATTCTCCTTCAACTATAACAAAGCCTTGTCTCCCAGGACCTAGTGGATCTAGTGCTCTACCGATTTTGCCTTCTAGTACCCATAGCTGTGTCTTCTTTCTCTTAGCTTTAATTACCTTGTACAATATAAACGCTGTTATACCACCTAGGAATAGGCCGAGCGATATTCCTGTAATAAGAATTGTCTGATAGTATTCTTTTGGATTACCTACAAACCATCCAGGAACCCCTAAGGGTAATAGTATGAATCCTATTGCAAGCATTATTATCCCCGTTATACCTAGTACACCAAATCCAGGGGTAACTAGTTCTATTGCAAACAATAACGCGCCAACGAATAATATAAATAATGCTACCATGTTTACATTGAATCCCGATCCAACTAGACCGAGTAGGAGGAGAAGTAAGCCTATTGGTAGAGAATAGTAGTGGCCACTTATAATACCGAAAAGTAGGA
>JALWGO010000284.1 GCA_027038805.1 Thermoprotei archaeon | reverse complement strand
CACGCCTTGAGACACTAGTAGGGCTTATAACGAGAACAGTCATAGAGACGAGGATAAAAGACATAGAATCAAAGCTACGGAGTGCTGGATACAATTATTCGACTACTAGCGAGAAATGGGAGTACACGGTATACCGTGTATTCGTAAAATACCTTGGAGTATCAAAGATTAAGGGCCCAGTACTAGTAATAAGTAGAGACAATGAAAACAAAGAATACTATGTGAACATAGGTTTAGGACTACTAAAAATAGATAATGGATGCCAGTGTCCAAGCATGTATAGCGGGCTAGCTGAAAAAATATGGAGGTCTATTGGAGAAGCAAGTGTCTTAGAAAAATATAGGATAACCAGAGAAGTCGAAGAAAAGCTTAACGAACTAGTTGAAAAGGAGTGCATGGTCTACCCCCACCCATTAACGGGTACTGGTATATCCTTAGACAATGTCTCAAAGAGTACTAGGCATGGATTAATCTATAGCTACATACTACAAGACTATACAAGGCTAACCCACGGTAAAAGCTATACAATAGGTATCCTAGTAGACGCGGATATCAGCAAGATTCAAGACCTAGTAGGTAACGGGATAACGGTAAGCATGGGGCCTCGGGGGAGACCAGCCATACTAGTTGAGGAAAAGTTAGACCAGAATCCCCGATGCCTAGGCTTCACTAATAGTAGCGGGTCTAAGACAGCTATAACACCCCTCCCCTTAGCATTAGTAGAAGGTGGTGGTGTAGCAGTAGTTCACCCACTGAGAATAAAGCCGCTGATAATACAGTTAGCGAAGTCCACTATCGTGGCCATCGTAAAGAAGGATAAAGAAGAAGAGGAGTGGGCTAAAACTGGTATGGAGCCAGCATATCAGCCGGGATCAGTAGTTGTCGAAGGAAGTGTGAAGACTAGGAAAATACCTAGATCCAATAGCGGAGGCTTATTAGAATTATTCTACACGGTATAGGTTGCGGTATTTTATCCTCTTATACTTGTTGTTGTCGGCTATTGTCGTATTCTTTTTATGCTAAGAGTTAATAAGAAGTACTCGTTGAAAAATCTAGGTGATGTATACATGGGCGTACATGAGCTTGAACCCTTATTCAAGCCCCGTAGCATAGCTGTTGTTGGTGCCTCCCGTAAACCCGGTAAAATCGGCCATGCTATAGTTAAAAACCTTTTAGACTACGGGTTCCAGGGCAAGATCTACCCGGTTAACCCTAATGCAACCGAGATTCTAGGATTAAAAGCCTATCCTAAGGTCACGGATATACCGGACGAAGTAGATATGGCTGTAATAGTTATACCAGCCCAGCACGTCCTAGAGGCTGTTGAGGATTGTGGGAAGAAGGGTGTAAAAGTACTAGTAGTTATAACCAGCGGGTTTAGTGAAGTGGGAAACGTTGAATTAGAGGAAAAGATGGTTGAGCTAGCCCATAAGTACGGTATGAGGGTGCTGGGACCAAATATCTTCGGGGTAGCGTATACTCCACACAAGATGAACGCTACCTTTGGCCCCAAAGACGTTTTGCCAGGCGGTATAGCCTTCATAACCCAGAGTGGTGCTCTAGGAATAGCGTTGATGGGCTGGACTATTCTAGAAGAAATAGGGTTATCAGCAGTAGTTAGTATGGGTAATATGGCTGATATAGACGTTATGGAGGTATCAGAGTACCTAGCCGAAGACCCCCACACCAAGGTTATAACAATCTACCTCGAAGGATTGAAGACTGGTACTGGTAGGAAGTTCCTAGAAATAATGGGCAAGGTAACCGAGAAGAAACCAGTAATAGTAATCAAGTCGGGTAGATCGGAGAGAGGAGCAGCAGCGGCGGCAAGCCATACGGGTAGTCTTGCGGGAGCAGACAAGGTATACGATGCGGCTATGAAGCAGACGGGTATACTGAGAGCACTAGACATTGAGGAGATGTTTGACTGGGCTAGAGCCTTCGCTCTCCTACCCTTGCCAAAGGGAGAAAACACTGTTATAATAACTAATGGTGGTGGAGCTGGAGTAATGGCAACTGATGCAGCAGCAGACCACGGAGTAACTCTCCTAGACCCGCCAGAAGACTTGAAGGAGAAGTTTAAGAAATGGATGCCATGGTTCGGTAGCCCTAAGAATCCAGTAGACTTAACGGGTATGGCTGATCCCAACCAATATTATGGTGCAGTCAAGGAGGCATTATACGATGACCGCGTGCACGCTATAATAGTATTGTATTGTAGAACAGCAGTATGTGACCCAATGGAACTAGCCAACGCTATAATAAAGGCTAGAGACGAGGCAAAGAAGGATGGAATAGAGAAGCCGATAACAGTATCAATGATCGGTGGAG
>JALWGO010000283.1 GCA_027038805.1 Thermoprotei archaeon | reverse complement strand
ATGCTAAGAGTGTAGGGAGAAAGATAAGCATACTAACCACTATGTGCGATGAGGTATATGGTTTAGGTGCTCTAGGACTAGTCTACACCGACTCTACAAGCATGCTCACAGATTCTAAGATCAAATACCTCTACGACGAACTCGTCAATAAAATGTATCTCTCAGTACAACCCTTCTCTATCGCAAATAATAGGCCGGAAGACATAGTTAGAATACTCGAGAAAATAGCTTCCAATAACCCTACAAGCCGGCAATTTCCTCCGAATAAACCAGATGAACTCGTTGTCCAGGTACTCGGTCTTGCTAGGAACCTATTGGAGGAGAGTTATACGGCAATATATGGAGGAAAGAGGTCCAGTGTATTGAAAGAATGGATTAAGATTGTAAGAGAAGTTATAGAACGATATAATAGTAGTTTGAACGAGTCTAAGGGCTCAGTAGAATATGCTAGTGCTAAAACATTAATCTATGCTAGGAGGCAGAGTGCTCGATTACAAAATAGTCCGAAATCCAAGGTGTATGGTAGTATAGCTGAGCTAGGCTTACTGAACAATAACAATAGAATAATAGTATTGCCTCTCCACGACTTATACACTATTATTAAAACTCTTGGAGGTGGTGCTCTATGACGAGGATAAGGCTTAACGTATACCTTAGAGCTGATGAACCATTAACGATAGGGTGGGGTTACCCGGGGCTAACGGGTACCGATATTTCTCTATTCAGGTTCGAGCCCTCAATAACAGCTAAGCCGGTTATCCCGGGCTCTACTGTAAAGGGTGTGCTAAGGACTATTGCTACACGTGTAGCACGGATTCTAGGGCTAAAAGTATGTGATGGAGTAGCGCCGGAGGATATTAAGCAATGCATTAGGAGTAGTGGAAGTGATTTACTACTAGAAATGTTTGGAGCACCAGATACTAATAATCCATCAGCACTAAGAATATCGCCTTTCACATTAGTAGAAACAGACATACAACTATATACTATTAAACATGTATCACTGAATAGAAGATCGTTGAAAGCTGAGGAAGGAGCACTATATTCAGAAGAAGTAGTACCCCCATGCACAGTCTTCAAAGGGGAAATAGTCCTCGAGTGCAACAAAGGTAAATGCAGTAAGATGCTCGAACTACTACTATTATCACTATTAGAACTCGAATACTATGGCTTAGGGAGGAATTCGAGAAGAGTATCAGTGAAAATAGAGGTCGCCGACAAGGGCCTTCTAGACAACAAGGAGATAGTAAGTGATCTTTCAAGAAAAATCCTAGCCATAGCATCCGATTTTAGGAAACCATGTATAAGGTGATGGTTCGTGACTTATACCTTATATTTACTTGAAATCACGTTAAAGGAGCCCTTAATCATTGGGAGCAAGTATTCTAAGGGATGGTATGCTATAAAAGATCCATCAATAATTACTGGGAGACTCTTCTGGGGAGCCCTTCTCTCCGAAGCAGCTAGAGTTAATAGTGGAATCGCTGTAAGCCAACACTATAAGCCAACTATAGCGGTATCCTCAGCATTCCCCTTAGAAAACAATAAGAGGTGCCTACCACTACACCCATTCTCAACGATATGTAAAGAGATAGGATTGGGTAAAGAAGAATCATGCATCATAGAGGAGAGGAATGGGGTAAAAAGAATTAATTCGGTTAAGGCAGATGATCTCTGTATTCTATCCATTAATCCTGGTAAAGTCTTTGAAGAATACAGTAAACTGCATGGAGAACCCTGTCTAAAAACAAGGGATGGAGTATCCCTTAGCCGTGGTTTAAGGAGGAATGCTGCTGGCGTACTAGTTAAGAAGGAGGGTGGAGTGTATGAGAAGTGTAGTGGTATTAGTACGATAAGTGTTGAAATGGTTGCAATTAGTAAGAAGACTCGTAGTGGGAGGCATGGCCTGGTATATACTTATGAAGCCATAAGGCCTGGTACAAAATATTACTCGCTAATAGTTGGTGAGGAAACAATTATCAATCAATTATTAGGTTCTCTTAAAACCATCCACGGCGATCAAATTCTATTACGTGTAGGACGTGCAACAAGTAGGGGATACGGTCTCGTAGAGCTAAGGTTCAATGAGGCTCGGAAACTATTAGAAGAAATAGATCAAGCCTATGAGAACTGTAGTACAATGTACGCTCTATCACCCTTCTTCTACGATGATATAGGCTTAAAGATACTAGGATACAACAATATAACTATAAAGAAAACGTATTCAGCGGGAACAATGATAGTGCGTGGGTGGTCTAGACTCTACAACAAGCCTACAAGAATAGTGAGAGCACTAAAACCAGGCTCCCTCATAGTAATCAATAACGGTAAACC
>JALWGO010000282.1 GCA_027038805.1 Thermoprotei archaeon | reverse complement strand
TATAGACTCCTAGTTATACTAGATGAACTCGACAGGATCTATAAGCGTGGAACATATCTCTTAGAGAATGGCGAACTAGCTAGGAAGGCATTAGAGTTAGCTCGTGAAGCATTAAGTATTGTTGAAGACGTTCTAGGTGCTAAGGGATGACCGCTCTACCATTAGACATGGTTGAAGACTTCTTAAAAGATCTTGTAAGAAAACTACTGGGAAAATGCAGCATCCTCCAAGCAATACTGTATGGAAGCTATGCGCGTGGTGACGCTAGGGGTAAGAGCGATATAGACTTATTGCTAATAGTTAGAGAAAAACCCTATGAATGCGAAGAATACGCGGTGAAAATAGCATCAGAAAACGGGTTCTCCATACTCCAACCAATAGCCCTAACCGTTAATGACGTCTATGAAAGCAGTGAGAAAAGAAAACTATATTATAATGCATTACTAGAGGGACTAGTAATCTATCATTCAACTGAAGCACCATTAACAAAAACTGCTCCCCCAGACTACGAGCCATGCCTCATAATAAGGTATAAGGCACCCACCAAGAGCGTGCTCAAGAAACTCGTCGGAACAGTTGTAACTTCTAGAGGGTATAGGGTTAGAGCTAAGGGACTAATCGAGAAGCTAGGCGGGAGGAGAATAGGGCCAGGGTTAATCATAGTACCAGTTAAGAGAGAACAAGCCCTACAACAATTATTCCAACAATTAAGAGTAGACTACCAGGTACTAGCAACAATACTAGTACCTAGGAACCTATTCGAGTAGAGAAGAAAACTACTTTAGATTACCCATTATTACGCGGTAAGCGTTCTTCCATGCTATTTTCTCGAGGTCTTCTCTCGTAAACCCGTTCTCTAACAGCTTCTCGAAGAGCTTTGGTAGCCCGTCAATTGTTTCGAGTCCTTCTGGTAGCCTACTCGTGCCCATGTAGTCTGTTCCTAAGGCTATTATGTCTACACCATAGTTTTCCTTGAGGTAGACAAAGTGTTTTACGAGATCGTCTATTGTAACTCTACCCTCGCCTATAAAGTCTGCAACAAAGGTCACTCCTATTACTCCATGGTTTCTCTTCAAAGCATCTAATACATCGTCATCTACGTTGCGTGGATGATCCCGTATCCTTTTAATACATGCGTGGCTTATTACAACTGGTTTACTAGTAATTGATAAGACGTCTAGCATTGTATTACGGCTTGCGTGAGCTAGGTCTACTATCATGCCGAGACTATTGGCTATGCCTACAAGTGTCTCCCCAGACCCTGTTAACCCGTAGTCTTTCTTAGACATACATGATGCTGCGTACTTGTTTTCATTATTCCATGTGAGCCCTATGAGGCGTACACCCAGCTTATAGTATAGTTCGAGGTCGTAGGGGTCTTCTACTGGGTAGGCTCCTTCAAGTCCTATTAGTATGCCTATTCTACCCTTACCAAACTCTTTTTCAAGAATACTCTTTGATTCAACTAAGTAGAAGTCTCTAGGACAACGCCTAGTCATACGGTGATAAACAGCTATATGATTCCACGCTACTGGTAGAGAAGCCTTAAAACCATTCACTACGAGCCCGCTTGTAGGATCATATATCTTGTTGGAGGGGAAGACTGCTCCAACAAATAATGCTAGCTCACTCCTCCTATATTTTGGTAAATCTACTTGTCTATCAGCTAAATCCTTGGTAAAGGGCTGGGGACTAGGACTTCTAAGGAAATACGATGAAACATCCTCGTGTAAGTCTATTATGGGTATCTTATCCAAAACTCCTACACCTGTTTAACTAGTTTTACCGAAACATTATTAGTATGCTTGGCTAAAAATTCTTAGATAGCCTGGCTTGAAACATTTTCTCGGAGATGATGAATCCTTGAACCTAGAGGAGCTACCAGATAAGGCTAGAATAGTTTTTGAGACAATACGCGGGAGGAGAAGTATAAGAGAATACATTGACCGGGAAATACCTTTAGAGTACTTAAAACTAATAGTTGAAGCAGGACTATGGGCTCCCAGTGCTAGTAATCTCCAGCCAAGAGAGTTTATCCTCATAAAGGATAAAGACTTGCTTAGAGCTGTTAAACTAGTTTCCCCGGGTCTTTCTGGTAACCCGGCTGCAATCATAGTCTTATGCATTGATCGTGAGAAAGCATCTAAGGGTGGTAGGATGGGTGAAACCATGGCTTTACTGGATGTCGCAACTTCGCTACAGAATATGATGTTAATGGCCTACGCCTTAGGCATAGGTTCCTGTCCAATAGCTTCCTTTGATAAACTAGCATTAAAAACAATCCTAGACATACCCGAACACGTTGAACCAGTTCTTCTTCTCTCTCTAGGGTATCCTAAGAGGTGGCCTCAACCACCTCCACGTAAGAATGTTGATGAGGTGCTTCATGTTGATGGATGGTAAAAAACTCTTATACGACAAGTATTTTGAGCTACTATCTTTTCTTATAACAAGTGCTAGGGGATTATTCAATGAACCAGAGATTTATGGTCCCCTAAGACTAGTAGAGACTGCTGAAAAATTATTGGAGATCATGGAGGAGGAAAGTATTAGTAATAGGGAACTAGTTGAGTTGAAGAAGTACATACATGAGAACATAGACACAGTACTCTATGGTGAAGAAGAGTTTAAGAAGTTCCTAGACGAAGTTGTTAAACGTTTAGCATTAATTATTAGGAGTGAGGTTAAGAGAAACTAGTGTTTTTCAATATTCACTGAAACTACTCCTCCATAAATCTCACTATCTATTCTCAGCTTTCTCTTAGCCTCCTCGTAGCCGTAGTCCTCATAGTTTGCTGCTATGGTTCGCCCATCCATTTTTACGTTTATCCACCCACCGCTTACATCACTTTTTGCTTTCACTCTAGTATTCCTTGGTACATCGTATTTTGCTCTAAGCACCCCTCCATTGATATCCGTGTATAGGTAGGCTTCACCCTCATAGTCTTCTATTTTTACCTCTAAGTCTCCTCCACCTCCATTAATGCTCAGCTTGGATTGTAGTGGCTTATTGGTTCTAGTTGCTAGGCGGAACCATCCTCCATCGACATCCATTCTAATGTTTTCTAGGCCTACTAGGCTTAGCTTAGCATAGCCTCCAGCAAGATTTAGGTCTAGTTCACGTACACTATTATCGGGTAAGATGATTTCACATTTACCTGATTCCACCTCTATGCTCATTGTCTCATTGCCTATGTCTACTGTTATGCCGACATCTCTATCTTTCTCCCTCCATATCTTCACTTTAGGACTATCTCCTCTCTTAACCTCAAGTATACCTCCAGAAACATCTACTATTAGCTTCATATTCTTTTTCACTGGAAGGGGTTCCTCTCTAACGAGTATGAGCTTACCAGTCTTACCTATCACTATTTTTGGGACATTACCAGAGACACTTGTTACGAGACCACTTATACCAGATACAATACTTGTTACAAGCCCCGCTATCATACCGCCCAAGTCTAATGATATCTTCGGTGGCTTCTCCTTATAGAACTTAATAGATAATACATCATGTGCCTTCAAGTGTACGAGGTCTTCTAGGTCTCGTGGAGCATAGAGAGATAACACATCAGATATACGTTCAACAACCTTATCAAAGACCTCTCTAGGCATTGGATGGATTACAACCTTCATTGTATCAGTTATTATAAGCTTCTTTCCCTTCTCTAGATAAGCCCTCGCAATACGCTCGGTTAACTCAAAGGTCATGCGGTCACTTATAACTACTGTTTCCTCTTCTCTTTCCTCTCCCTCCTCTCCAACTGGCTTTACTGCTTCTCTTCTAGTCTCCTCCGAAGGTTTCGCTTTAACTGGAGTTTCTACAGTCTCTATGCCCAGTTCTATGGGTGGCTTAGTGTAGGGTTTAGGCTTTTTTCCCTGGAGCTCGCATAGCGTCTTATATGCTTTCCATCCCAGTATGGTTAGCTCGTATTCACCCATACGGGTCTTCTTTAACAACCTACTCATACGTCTGAGATGAAAGCCAAAAGTTCCTGAATCATCTACTCCAGTCTCCTTCATTAGTTCTGTATAGGTTAATGGCCCCTTCTCTGCTAATAGTTCTATGACTTTTCTCCTAACTCTATGTCCTAGTGCTTGTAGTATATAGTCTAATTCCTCGTCTACTCCATTATTCTTATCCGACATTACAGTTTACCACCACGTATTATACTATACTGTTCCACAGGGATAAGGTCTATGTGGAGGATTATTCTCGTAATAAGTGTAGCAGACTACACAATTAAAAGAATTACAATTACTGCTTAAGCAGGTCTACTAGTGTCTTAAGCCTACCGATAACCTCCTCTCTGTCATTACCCTTAATACTATGGGCGTAGAGGCTTAGAATATTGTCTAGCCAGTCTAGAGCAGCGATAGCTGCGCAGCGTGGGCATAGGATATTGCCTTCAGCATCACTTAACACCTCCTCATCTATACAAGACTTATGCATAGGTGCTCCACAAATACTACACCTAACAGCCTCTGCTTCACCCACTGGCTTACCGCAGATAACGCATTTTAGACTACCCATCATCACCACCTATTGAATAATGTCTTGGTTAAAGTATTATTTTTAATGAAAGGTCTTTGCCTTGCTTCCTCCTCTATTGTTTCAATGGAAGCGTCATTATATATGTTTGATTATCCGGTAGTATTCCTTGAGCTACTACTGCTTTTACCTCTTCATTTACTTTAATTATCGTCGACTTGTTTATAGTCAACTGCTTCTCCATATTTTCAATAGTATTATTTGATAGTATTATTTTTAGCTTTATTACAGTCTTATCTCCTGACCCAATTACCGTGATGTTAAACTGGCTCTGATTAATAGCTTTTATCCACCTTATTATTACATTGTATTTTTCCACCACTAGTACTCCTGCAACTATTTTTGTCTGGTTTTCTTGTTGCCTCACTATTATCTTGTCAGTATAGTTTATTGTTGTATTCTCTAATTTGTTTCCTATCCTCATCCTTATAGTATATTTTATTTGTAAAATGTATTCACCTGGTGGGAGAAAAGCTGTATTCATGCCTGCGAGTGTCGGATACCATGTGTAGTCGTAGACTGTATCTAAGTATACGAGTTTTCTTCTCAAATAAATTTCCCTAAGTTTTAACCCAGTGAGAGGTTCCCCGTTGGGTAGGCTTAGTTTTATTCCAGTTAATCTTTCATCCTTGTTGTAGTAGACGTCTACTAGGCTCTTGGGTTTAGCGTTTACTAATAGTATTTTTACTGCTACTGGTTCTTTTGGTGTATATTCTTTCTTGTAGACTGCTTGGAGGAACCAGTCTCCTAGTACTGGAGGCTTACCAGTCTTACCTGTTCTAATGAATACGAATACTTTGTCCTGCTTCCACTTGAAGAATACTATTCCAGCCATGCCGTTTGAGGTAGCGTTTCCAGTTATATATATTTGGCTTGAAGAAGTATAGAGGTAGGAGCAATAGGTTACGGTTAGGTTTCCTATAATACTGTTATTGTTATTTGACGTTATCTTGAACCCATAGCTTTCACATCCTCTTGGAGATCTCTTTGGTTTATAGTAGTGGAATGCTATGTCTCCTAGACTTATACTGGTTTCCCGTGATACCTTGCTTAATGGTAGTATTTTGTAGTAGTAGGTTTGATTTAAGTGAATTATCTTGTCTCCGCTTATTTCTCCCCGTGCTATTATTGAGTAGAATGGTGGTATTCCCTTATAGTATATTTTCCCTATCTTTCTATCCTTTAATATCTTCACATAAAACGATAGATTATACTCTGAGCTTGTAGGAGGCGGTACTGTAGATGCAGTTGTACTAGTATTTGTTAGTACTGCCGTAGCTGACTGGTTTACAACTGTTCTTGTTGGAGCAGCGGGCTTATTTTGAGAGGTATTAGCATATAATAGCATTAAGCCTATAACAACCAATAATATTATTACAGCGGCAATTTTGACTTGCTTGTCTCTCGCCTTCAATAATAAGCTCACCTACGCTCTAACCTAGCTGTAGTTCTAGATAAAATAACTTTATTTTTCCACGATCTAATACTCAAGCATCCCTGATTAGAAAACTTAGCCAGCATAGTATAGTTTAAATCAAGGATGTCTCCACAACATGGCTAGGCTAGGAGGGGGAGATTTTCATTATTTTACCTTTCCGCGTATAACGGGTTAGTTCTTCTCTACCTATAATGTGCAGTTCTATTGGTGCATATAATGGTAGTCCGAGCTTTTCTGCTTCCTCGAGTATTTTTGCTCTAAGCTCTACTGCTTCTTTAAAGCCTGGTTTATGTGGCAATACTACTAGTACGTCTATATCGCTTAAGACTGTTAATCTATCCTCAACCACGCCGCCTATAAGGTATGCTTCGGCTTCTGGGATAACTATGGATATGGCTCTAGCTATTAGTTTAACATAGTGTTTCCAAGAACTGATTATCTTGAGTGGAGTAATGTGTTTACTCAGATTCCCCGCCTCCGAATAATTTCTTCTCTATGTTTTGGAGGAAATCTATTACCTTCTTAGCGGTATCGACGAGAACACGGGCTTGATCAATACTATATTCTAAGACACCGTATGTAGCTCTTGTATGAGCTTCTTCTAATTCCGCTAATAGTCTACGGTTAACTTTAACAAATTCTACTATTTTTTCAGCTTCTCTACGGAAACCTTGTTGTTCAAGTATCATTGATAGAGCACCAAGTAATAGTCTAATATTATGGCCACGCCATTCCTCTCCGGAGACGCGGTATAGGATGCTTTTAAGATATAATTGTACTGCATATTCGGCGTTTAGAGCAGCAAGATCTGCTTCACCCCTACCCAATAATTCTTCAGCGAGACGGAGCATGGAATTACTTCTCTTGCGTAGAATATTGGGGTAAATACCGCTCAAACGCAGAACACCTATACTACAAGTATAATCATATAGCAACAAATACTAAAATATAGGCGGTCAGTCTCCTCTTGGAGAACCTTTTTCTTATGGATCTTCGATTACGTTTAGGTATTTTTCAACTCTATCATAAGGTATTATCTCTACATCCCCCCGCGTAGTCACTAGTACTAGTACTGGTTTAATGAGTCTTGGACCCTGGATACATTCCTGGGCTTTAAAGTGTAGTAGCTTGTAGATTAATGTGAAGTCTGCTCTCACTTTTACTCCGGATTCATCGGCTTTTCCTATAACTATTCTAGGAATATCTACTAGGTGTGTTCCAGCATCAATTCTTATCTTGAGCGGCGATGATATTAGCTTGTATATTAGTAGTGTTTCCTCAGCTAAACGTATGTTATTCCTAGCTCTCTTTTCTGCTACTTGGATGTTTTGTCTAGTAGTACCGATTTTCTCGGCTACTTCTCTAAGACTCAAGCCCTTAGAGCGGAGTTTTAGAACTTGGAGTTGGAGCTTAGTGAATAAGCCATAGCGCTCCTGTAAGTCTAAGCACCCCAGTGGGATATTTCTCAAAGATAGATTATATTATTTATTACTTTAAGATAACTCGGGGAGACTAGGATCTCCAGTAGGGTCTTGTCCTCGCATATTCTTTTTCTGCTTCAAGTATCGCCTTATAGAATTCTTTTTCGCCACCACGGATTAGCTTGGATAATACTTCTCTAGCCTTCTTCGGCCCAACTCCATGTGCTGCTAGGGCTATAGCCGCGTATTTCCCATAGGATAATACTAGGTTAGCGGTCTCCTTGGCTTTCCTCAATAACTCTTTTTCTTCGCGGCTTAGCTTTTTCTTCTTCCTCATTTTCTCTAGGATTTTCTCTATGGGGTCGTCTGGATGCATGACTGCTATGTATTTTGACCCGCATTTAGGGCACTTGATCTCATCTATATCGCTTATCCTATATTTTCTAGACCAGCCACACATTAAGCAGACGAGTTTTTTCTCACGTCTATAGAGGCGTTTCTTAACTATTTCTACTAGTACTTCTTCGGGTATACCTGGTGCTACAACGTCTTGTAAGTAAATGTTTGATAAGAGTTCACGTGTAACTGGTAGTAGGTCTTCGCCACTATGTACTTCTATAATCCTGGTTTTCCCTTGTTTAACTTCTTCTAGAAACCTATCAACTGCTTCAAGATCTAGTTTCTCGGTATAGACTTCTCTTAAGGCTTCTCTACCAATAACGGTTGAAGCAAGCTGTTCTGCAAAGCGTGCAACTTGTCTAAGACTAGCATCTTTTGAAACTACTCCAAAGCGTCTTGCAACGTGTAGGAGCTTCCACTTATACATTCGAGTCTTAGGTAGCGTGCGCTCTAATACTAAGCGTATATCCCCGCTATTGAGTTCTCGTAGGATTTCCACGATTATTCTAGGCTCAATAGGGTAGGCTGGTGTTAGCACTATATGGTATTGATCGCTCTTATACCCAATGCTCCATCCAAGTCTTCTTGAGAGAATACTTGATAATACCAGCCCTAGTGTCTGATTGCCTCTACTGCCTAGGGATACGTGGATTATGATGAGCTTACCAGTAGACTCTACAACAACAACCTTATCTGATGGCATGGGCTTGTTTTTCTCAACGTGCTCACGTATAACGCCTAGTATTTTCCTAACGGCTTCGGGGCTAGCATTGTATTCCCTCATTAACAACTGCATAGCCCTACCATCACGGCCATTCACTAGCATCTCGTAGAGTCTACGCCTAAGTGCTCCGACTTCTCGAGCAGCCCAGTAGTCTACTGGTATTAGTTCTCCCTCCCATGCTGGTGGAGCCCCCTCAATCTTTTCTATTGGTTCTACATCAACTATTAGTGATTCATCGTCTATTCCAACTGTTCTCCAAACACGTCCCCCGAGGATGAAATAGTATCCCGGCTCTAGATCTGATGAAACGAATTCTTCATCTAGTTCGCCTATAAAGCTTCGTGTTATAATGTTTCTAACCTTATAGTGTCTTACATCGGGTATCATTGAGGTCTCGTAATAGTATTTCCAAGAACCCTTTGATAACTTGTAGTAGTCTCCCATGAACCTTATAAGTCCCTGGGAGTCTAGTTGGCTTAATACTTCTACTAGTTCTTCTTCACTGAGGTCACGGTATGGGTAGGCTCTCCTAACTATATCGTAGGCTTTTTCAATACTAACCCTAGAGCCTCTCTCCATAGCAATACCTACTAGCTGATGTGCTAGTACATCATATGCTTTTAAATGAATGCGTGGTTTCTCTAGGTCTCCTCTAATAGCTCTTCTAGCTAGAACCAGTGATTCTATTATGTCGTCAAAGTTCTCGTAGGCTATAATGATTCCCCGCGGCTGCTCGGTAAGCCTATGACCACTTCTACCGACACGTTGTACGAGTCTTAATGCTTGGCGGGGACTCATGTACTGTATGACTAGGTCTACGTGGCCTATATCTATTCCCAGTTCTAGACTACTAGTACAGACTAGAGCCTTAACCACTTGTTTCTTAAACAATTCCTCAGCTTCCAATCGCTCACTACGCGAGAGACTACCATGGTGTACTCTGACCTTCTCTCCGAGAAACCATTTGAGCCTAGAAGCAAGTATTTCAGCAGTATCACGTGTATTAGCGAAGATCAGTGTGCCTTTCGATTCTTCTACTAGCTTACTTATCCTCCTAATCCTAGCAACTACTTGAGGACTAGTGTTAAGGTCTTCTGCTAATAACTTGTCTTCTTCACTTGATTCTGGAGCTTCAACCCTAATACTCATTCCACGCGGAAAACTTAGTTCAACTACATCAACGATCCTACCAACACCTCCCAGGAAACGGCGGGCTTCATCAACATGCCCTATAGTGGCGGATAAGCCTATGCGCTGGAAACCCCGCCTTGATAGATCGTAGAGCCTCTCTAAAGCTATACTCAACTGTACACCACGCTTACTATCGAGTAGCTCGTGAAGCTCATCTACAATAACCCATCGTATATCTCTTAGAGCCGGCCTAAGCTTACGATGCACTAATAGGAATTGAAGAGTTTCCGGAGTAGTAATGAGCATGTCTGGTGGATTAGCCGCTATTCTAGCCCGCTCTCTTTGAGGAGTATCCCCATGCCTAACAGCTACCCTGAACCCCAGCTTTTCTGCGAGATACTCCATTCTACGCAGTATATCACGATTCAATGCGCGGAGTGGGGTAATGTATAAGACCATGATCTTTCCGAGACCATAGAGTTTACGGTCAAGCATGATGCTGAAAATGGGGAAGAGAGCTGCTTCAGTCTTACCGCTACCAGTAGGTGCAACTATTAGTACATGGCTACCATTGATTATCTTTGGGATAGCCTTCTCTTGAACTGGAGTAGGCTCCCGGTATCCCAGGCTACCTATGACTTCTCTAAGCTTAGCGTTGAGCATGTCGAATACGTTGTTACCCATACCTGCTTCTTCCTCTAAGTTAACAATAGAGTATTATTGGAGGGAGTTTTTACTAGGCTTTCCTATGGGTTATCAACCTAGTATACTAGGTTGCTATACAGTTAAAAACAGTAAACGCTTCTTCTAGACCCTAGCCTAATAGGTTTAGAGCATGATAGTAATGTTATCTTAGCCTAACAATGTTTACATGTGCTACGAATACTTTTAATAATTGTTTAAACTATTCCTTATTATCTAAGAATCCTTAAGGGCTCATAGTCTTGTCGGAGAAAATTCTCTTAAAGAACATAGGCGAAGTCTATACAATGACCGAGCAAGGTGTTTTGAGAAACTATAGCGTTCTCGTAGAGAACGGTAAGATATCCAAGATAACTGAAAAAATAGACGTTGGCAATGATATAGAGGTCATAGATTGTACTGGCTTGAAGCTATTCCCGGGCTTTATTGACGCCTACACTCACATCGGAGTCTACCCGTTGGAATGGGAGTATGGTGAACACGGAGTAGAGAAGAGCGATGTAGTAGCACCACATTTAAGGGTTATTGATGGCTTAGACTTGTATGATAAGGCTTTCGAGGATGCTGTTAGAGGTGGTGTAACCACTATAGCTTCTTATCCGGGATCTTATCTCTCCTTCGGGAAGATAACCGAGTACATGACTATCGTGCCGGGTCAGTCAGCAGTCATTAAGACTAATAGACGGATAATAGTGGAGACTCATGGAATAGTTTTTGCTCTAGGAGAACATGTTAAGAGATACTTGAGGGAGCAGAAACTATCACCAACAACCCGTATGGGTATAATAGCCTCTATTAGAACTCTTTTCCAAAACGCATTAGACTATCGTGAGAAAAGGAAGGAGAATCAAGAAGAGTTACCGAGAGATCTAAAACTAGAGGCAATCCTAGACTTACTAGAAGGCAGACTCACTGCTTTTGTCCACGCACACACGGGCAATGATATTAGGACTCTTGTAAAACTACTAAGGGAATACAATGTAAACAACATAGTAGTATTACATGGAACAGAAGCCCACTTCATAGCAGATTTCCTTAGAGAAGAAAATATACCAGTAATCTATGGTCCAATAATATTCTCTAAACGTGGAGTAGAATTAAGAAACCTTGACTCGAGAACACCAGTAAGACTATATGAAAGCAATGTAAGGTTCGCGTTAACAACTAATCATCCAACAATTCCAATCCAATACCTCCCACTAATTGCAGGAGTAAGTGTGGGAGAGGGTTTACCGAGGCTTAAAGCATATGAAGCAATAACAATTGAGCCAGCACGAATACTAGGACTAGATGATAGAATAGGCTCTATAGCCCCTGGGAAGGACGCAGATCTAGTTGTTTTTGATGGAGACCCCTTGGAACCCGACTCTAAACTCATTTATGCTTTAATTGATGGTGTAAAAGTCTTTGAGAGATGAGAAGCCATGAAGGCACTTGTGGGAGGAAGAATTATAACAGTTAAAGGCCCAGTCATAAACAATGGAGTAATACTCATAGACAATGATGGTAGGATAAAGAGTGTTGGAAAGAAGGGAGAAATAACTATTCCCGAAGAAGCAGAAGTAATAGAAGTATATGGCAAGACGATTACACCTGGCTTCATAGATGCCCACAGCCACCTGGGATTGATTCCAGAGGGCTTGGACTGGGAGTACTCTGATGTAAATGATTATTATAGCCCGATTACAGCTCATATTAGAGCAATAGACGCATTAGACCCCTATGACGAGGGCTTTAAAGACGCAGTAGCTGGTGGAGTAACAACCATCTATACGGGGCCTGGAAGCGCTAATGTTATAGGGGGAATAGGACTAGTAATGAAGACCTATGGTAGAAACCTAGATGAAATGATAGTGGATCCTGAAGCAGCAGTTAAAATGGCGTTGGGGCCGAAGAGGCCAAGGGAGGTTAAGAGTAAGCTACCATACCCTACTAGCCGTATGGGAACTGTTGCAATGCTCAGACAATGGCTTCTACGGGCGAGAGAGTATATGGAGGGGAAGATGAAGGACGATAAACTAGATCCGGACGATAAGGCTATACTAGAAGTACTAGGTCGGGTTCTACGTCGTGAAATGCTTGCAAAAATACATTTATCGACTTCACCTGATGAAATCTACGCTATTGTAAGAATCATTAAGGAATTCGATTTGAGGGCTACTATAGACCACGTCTTCGGTGGACAACTACTAGCAGACCTACTAGCACGGGAAAAGATAGCGGTAGTGTATGGTCCACCCATGATTGCTAGGTTTGCATCCTTCTTCAAATACGTTGATGATAGAGCACCCGTAGTAATGTATAAGCATGGAGTAAATGTTTCAATAATGACTGACCACCCAGTAATACCGGAGAAACACTTAAGGCTCTTAGCCGCAGTAACTGTTAAGAATGGATTGACACTGAATGAGGCATTAGAGCTCATAACAATTAACCCGGCAAGACAGCTTGGACTAGAAGATCGCTTAGGGAGTATTGAGCCTGGAAAGGAAGCAGACCTCGTAGTGGCTAGTGATCACCCGGTAAAGCCTACTTCAACTATAGAAATGGTCTTCGTTAGAGGAGAACTAGCTTATAGTAGAAAATAGTCTTTTTCCTCTATTAATTCTTCAACTACCCTGTATGCCCTGGTTATAGTGTTTTGAATCTAGGCGTCATTACTCTAAGGAAGGCGTCGCCGATGAAGTTAACTGATAGCACAGTTAACACTAATGCTATGCCGGGGAATAATGGTATCCACCATGCGGTCAAGATGTATGGTTGTCCTTCATAGATTATGCGGCCCCAGCTCGGGAAATTGGGGTCTCCTAGCCCGAGGTAGCTTAGTGCTGCTTCTATCATTATGGCCTGCCCTATCAGTAAGACCATATTAGCTATTGCTGGATGTATAGCGTTTGGTAAAACGTGCTTGAATAGTATTCTCCTAGACCCAGCACCAACCGCTCTCGCTGCTTCAACGAAGGTCATTTCCCTGACTGATAATACTTGAGCGCGTGTTATCCTAGCTGTTGTAGGCCAGGTTGTCAGCCCTATTACTA
Source organism: Thermoprotei archaeon (assembly GCA_027038805.1). GTDB lineage: Archaea > Thermoproteota > Thermoprotei_A > Sulfolobales > WANQ01 > JALWGO01. Next base: position 9,850 of record JALWGO010000282.1, on the reverse strand, counting down.
TCATTATATAGGCCATATTGCTACCGAAGACTGCTACGATAAATAGTACTAGGAAGAAAGTAGGCATCATTAGGAATATCTCTATAATCCTACTTATAACATCATCTACTACTCCGCCAAAATATCCCGCGAGAGCCCCAAGCATTATTCCTACGAGAGCCGATATGCCAGCAGCTATTATACCCACGGCAAGCGATGTACGGGCTCCCCATATAACTCTACTTAATAGGTCTCTTCCCAAGTGGTCTGTGCCTAAGGGGTGCTTGGGCGAGGGTGGGAGGAAAGCTTTAGCACTCATATCGTTGGGGTCTGGTATGGGTAGGTAAGGTGCTAATAACGCTATAGCCACCATGAATGTGAATATTATTGTCCCCGTTAACCCGTACTTGTCTCTTAACAGTTGCTTGAACTGTAATAGTAGTCTCTTCATTCTGTCTACCTCACCCTGATTCTTGGATCTAATAGCATGTAGACTAAGTCAACTATGAGGTTCGATAATACAACTGAGATAGATATTATGAGGTAGATGCCCATGATTACCGGGTAGTCTCTAGTATAGATGGAGTCCAATAGTAAGCGACCCATACCTGGCCAGCCGAAAACAGTTTCCACTAATGCTGCTCCAGCTATAGCGTAGCCTAGTTGGAGGCCAAAGATAGTTATTGGTGGTAGAATAGCGTTGCGGAAGACATGTCTTCTGAACAGTCTGCTCTCATCTAATCCTACTGCTCTAAAAGTTGTCACATAGTCTTCCGTTAATTGCTGGATAGCTGTATCTCTTGTAAGCTTATAGTAGACTGGCATAGTTATAAGAGTTAACGTTGTTATTGGGAGCACTGAATGATATAGTATGTCTAGATAGTACCATATACCAGTCTTCATCTCACGTACATTGATTAAACCCGATATCGGGAACCATTTTAACTGAACACCAAATATCATTATTAATATTATACCGAGCCAGAATGCTGGAATAGACCAGAACACGAACATAAGGGTCGTTAGGAAAGCATCCCCCTTACTCCCTACTCTCTGAACAGCCTTAAGACCTAGGAACGTGCCTATAAGGAACGCTAATATTGTACTAGTTATCGTTAAGAGCAACGTTGTTGGCAGACGCTCTAATATTAGCGTGGATACAGGCTGTAGATACCTATAAGAGTATCCTAGGTCTCCGCGGAGCAGGTTATAGACATATATGAAGAAGCGCTCATAAACTGGTTTATCAAGTCCCCATCTCTCTCTTATAGCTTGAACATATTGGGGAGAGGAGAGAGCGACTTCTCCACCCATAAAGCGTGCTGGGTCTCCTGGAGCCGAGTTTATTATTATGAAGTTTATTAAGAGTATGGCGAATATTATGAGAATTGATTCTAAAAAACGTTTAGTTAAATAAGTTGAGAGGGCCACTACTCAACCCCCTCTTATTTCCTCTTCTTCATAGCGTATCCTACTAGGACACCTATTATTAGGCCCACAATGAATAGTATTGATGGCGTCGTCCAATCAGTTGCTGCTACAGTCGATGTTAGCGTCGTAGTTGTTACTAGTGTTGTAGTCTTCGTCGCCGTCGTAGTTACTGTAGCTGCTCCTGTCGTTGGAGCTGTTGTGGTCTTCGTTGTAGTGGTCTGTGTTGTAGTTGTCGTTTGAGTTGTGGTAGTAGTCTTTGTAGTAGTTGTTGTCTGTGTGGTTGTTGTGGTTACTGGGGTTCCCTTCTCCCAGTATACTCTCTCGTAGGAGTTGTAGGGTACTACTCCTGGTAGCTCCCATGGGAAGTTGTGCCATTCTGTACGATAGATGTAGAAGGCTACTAGGTCTACTAGTGGTAGGTATGGTAGGTCTTTAGCCATTATTTCCTGGGCTTTCCAGTAGAGTTCTTTTCTCTTCTCCATGTTTGGTTCTTTTGAGGCTTCTTCTAATAGTTTACCGAATTCTGGGTTCGAATAGTTGGCGAAGTTTATGTATTGTCCTGGCCCAAACCTCATCCTCATGTTGTCAGGGTCTGGTCCCTGGAACCCGTCTACTAATGCTATATCGAAGTCTCTGTCCTTGACTACTTTCTGCTCCCATGTCGCTATCTCGTATTCTTCTATCTTAACGTCTATTCCAACCTTCTTTAACTCCTCCTTTATCACTTGTGCTATAGCTTCTTCTTCGGCTCCAGTGAATATAGTGAACCTTACAGTTAGTTTTGTCCCGTTGGGATAGTGTCTCCATCCATCCGATCCAAGCTTGAATCCCAGCTCGTCTAGTAGTTGGGCTGCTTTCTGTGGATCATAGTCTGGTAGCTTTACGTTGGGGTTGAAGGCCCATTTTATTGCCGGTGTATACATTCCCCTAGCCGGATAACCGTAGCCGTATTCTGCTTTCTCTACTATTTCGCTACGGTTTATCGCGTGTGCTATTGCGAAGCGGAACTTTGTCTCATTGAACGGGTATTTGAGTAAGTTGAACCCTATATACCACCTGCTTGGCACTGGCCTCATCTTTACTATTACTCCTGGAGTAGAGTTTATTCTCGGGATCTCTGAAAGCGGTGGACGATTGTTTAATACATCGCCTTCACCGGCTAAGAAGGTCTCAAGAGCAGCTGTTGCATCTGGAACTATCTTGAATACTATTCTATCTATACACGGCTTGCCTTTGAAGTAGTCAGGATTTGCTTCTAGTATTACATGGCTTCCCTTAACATATTCTACGAATTTAAACGGGCCTGTTCCTATCGGATGAGTTAATGCCGGGTTCTTGGGATCCATCCAGTCCTTGTACTCTGTCTTATTGTATATGTGTTCTGGTAGGATGTAGGTTCCATACCATGCTAGGAATCCCAGGAATGGCGGGAATGGTTCCGAGTAGCGGAATATTACTGTATAGTTGTCTGGTGTTTCTATTGATACGAGCTTGTCCATTTTTAGCAGAGAATATGCTATACCCTTATACTTCTTTATTGCCTCAAAAGTATACTTTACATCCTTTGCGGTAAAGGGTACTCCATCATGCCATTTAACGTCTTTTCTCAGATGGAATATGAATACCGAGCCATTTGGTGCTACCTCCCATGATTCTGCTAGGTCCGGTATTACATTGTAGTCGGCATCTAATGCTACTAATCTGTTGAATATGTTTCCAGCTATAGCGGCTAATGCATCATCTACTTGTGAGTCCGGGTTAAAGCTCTTCGGATCACCCCAATGGATTACTACGAGTGTCCCACCAACGTAGGGGCATGATATGGGTTTTAACGCCTCCTTATTGTCGGCTCTCGCAAATGTTGCTGCTGGTGATAGTATAGATAATACTATTAGTATTGATAATATTGCTAATATGTATATATTTTTCCTCATACTATATAACACCTTGGAATAACATTATGATTTGGACTAAGAGAGAAAACCAAATCATATAAAAGCCACACGTCAATGACTGCTGAAAACTATTATAAGCTAATCAATTGTAAATAAATAGTACTTTACCGTGAATATAAACATTTAACGAAAAATAAGTTATTAGAACTATACAATGTTTAAAATAATCATAGCATCAAAATAATAAATTATACTATATAATACCGTGACCAGATGGTATTGTTTAATTATTGCTTCATAAAAATATATGATGTTTTTACTAAAATAATATGCTTTTATAATGTCTACTTTAATATTTCTTCTATAAATCTACCATTTTCGTAGACTAGGTCTCCGTCAACGTAGACTTTGCCTTTCTTCATATCCTTAACCATATCCCAGTGTATAGCAGACTTATTCTTTCCACCAGTCTCCGGGTAGGCTGCTCCTAGTGCTAGGTGTATTGTTCCACCTATTTTCTCGTCGAATAATATTTCCTTAGTGAATCTTGTTACATCGTAGTTTAAGCCGAAGGCTGCTTCGCCGAGCCTCTTGGCTCCCTCGTCTACTTCGAGCATTTTCTTTAGGAATTCTTCTCCTCTTCTAGCCTTAGCTTCTACAACCATCCCCTTCTTGAATACGAGTTTTACTCCTTCTACTTCTACTCCACGCCATACTGCTGGATAAGTGAATTCTATATAGCCCTCTGTAGCGTCTTCTACTGGCCCAGTGAATACTTCTCCTCCCGGCATGTTCTTTTTACCGTCATCGTTTATCCATTTCCTACCGTCTACTCTAAGGTATAAGTCGGTGTTTTCAGCCACGATGTGTATTTCTGATGCCTTGTTGAGGAAATCAGCTATTTTCTGCTGCCACTCTGCCTGCTTCTTCCATGCCTCTACTGGGTCTTTTTCGTGGAGTTTGAGGGAGCGGAAAACGAATTCCTCGAATTCTAGAGGACTCATACCAGCCTCTTGAGCCATAGCTCTTGTTGGGTATGCTGTTACAACCCATCTTAATGAACCCTCGCTGTCTCTCTTCATAAATATCTCTGTGAATTCTCTTAACGCTATGCTACGCTTCTTCATCTTCTCTGGATTAATGCCTACTAGAGGCTTTGTGTGTGTTGGAGAAATTATACTTATGCGTACGTCTATGTTCTCTATAATATACTTGTCTATTTTTGACACATATGTTAAGAGCTCCTCTGAAGCATAGCGGTAGAATATTTCTTGCAGGGCCTCATCCGATAATATGAACCTCGGATAACCTCCTCTCTGTACCACGGCTTTATAGAGTTCTCTTACTGCTGGATAGGCTTCATAGGTTGCCGAGATTAATACTTCATCAACTGGTTTCACGTCTACACAATAATCAACTATTAGGCGCGCGAATTTGTCCAACATTTCTGTAACCAGTTAGAAGAAAATATACTATCTAGCTTAAAACACTATGAGAAGCAGAGGAGAGAGGGTCGGGAGGGGCGAAACTCGGCATCTCATTATGTAGTGGAGTGCTTGGTTCTGAAACGCTACTTCATCCCCTCAAAATACCTAGTAAATATACTTTGTTTATTTATTATTTGTCTCGGGACTACTCTTTAAAACTATTGCCAATATAGTATATGGTGTGATAAATAGTGGGTAATAGGGATTACTTTACATTACTGATCAGTGTAGTTGTTCTCGGGGTCTCTGTTTATTTTTCATCACTACTAGTATTGAAGAGTTTGAGTACTAGTATTTCGGTTTCTCTTGATGAATTATTTGTTGTAGTATTTTATATTAATACTATAAACTTGTTATACATTGTTTTTCTAGCATATACTTACACTAGGTATAGAGGGATCTTTATACGCTTACTCGCATTCTTTGTGAGGAGTTTAGGCAGAGTTGATAGATATTATTCTAGTAGGGTGAGCGAAGCCGTATATGAATGGTCAATTAGGAATGCCGGGCTTACTACGGGCGTTATAGTTGTAACCATATTCTTGGGGAGCTTGTGGAAGACCAAGCTCCTCCTAGGATTTCCCTATCCTCTAACCTATGTTGTCCTACACTTAATCTTCCTTCCTCATACATTGATAGAGTTAATAGCTTTTTACATAGCCTTATGGGGTACTATTAAGATGCATTATAGGGGCTCCCTTATTGCGGGTATAGGCGTTACATCTACTCTAATGTTATTAGCTGCCGCTATATTGGAGGCTTACGTATCACCAGTGTTATTAAACTTATATATGAAATAAACGTATTTTTCATGTATAAAAATTAAAAATCTTCGAGGAATACTTCCTAAACGAGGAGATAGCTTAAAATGCGTAGTGCAGTGCTTATGTTACTAACAATACTATTATTATCTCTAACAGTTATCCTAGTCTATGCTGACACAAATTATATAATATACGTATACGGCAATATCCATTGCCCGCATTGCGCCGCCCTTAAAAAATTCATAGTAGAGAACTATGGTGCTAGCCACCTCTACTTCTGCGATGTTGGTGCAAATAGGACTTGTGCAGTTAAATTCTACAATATTATCAAGGCTTTCGGGTTACAGCCAGCTATACCATTAGCGGCTGTAATTGTTGATGGAAAGGCTACTGGCATAGTTATCGGTGAGCTACCAGTTAGGAGTGTATGGGACAAGCTCGTACAGCCCGCTGACCTAGACTCCCATATCCCCATATATGCTATGACAACGAATGGTACACCCGCTATAATAGGGTATGTAGAGGTAAGCCAGGAGGCTTTAGCATACCTTTTTATACACGGTAAGCTCCCTTCAAAAAATACTTCAGCTACATTAACATCTACGGTAGCGGCAACATCGTCAACTACTAGTAGAACCACGGTGATCGCTAATGGTACGAGCACAAGAGCGGCTGTATCGTCTATAAGTCGGCAGGCGATAACCAATAGGAGTAACTTAACTATAACTCATACGATTCATAGTGAAACAGCTACTCAGGCAACAAGTGCAAGTGAGAACATGGATTTCTTTACCGCTCTATCACTAACTGTTAGCTTATCATTAGCCGATAGTGTTAATCCTTGTACAATATACTTGTATACTATCCTGCTAATAGCTGCGTCGATGGCATCTATCGGTATTGAGAGGAAATTCGTCTATAAGAGAGTTGTAGCTGTAGGCTTAGCTTTCGCGTTGGCTGTGTTGATTGGATACCTTCTCCTCGGGTTAGGGCTGATTGCTTTTGTCTCAAGTCTACCAAAGATATTCTTTACTGCCGTGGGAGTGGGGTTTGGTTTATGGGTGCTATATTCTGCTTTAACTGGTAGAGAGAGAGTTGCCGCCAAGAAGAGTATGGTTAGGCTATTGCCGAAGGCCTCTAAGAGCCTCTTGTTTAGCTTTGCTTTGGGTCTCCTAGCCACTTTTACCCTATTGCCCTGTAGTGCTGGACCCTACATAGTGTTTGCTGGTATAGCTTCTAAACTATCAATTATTCAAGCAACAATCCTATTAATAATATATAATCTAGTGTTTATATCGCCGCTTATAATCGTGTTAATGGCTGTTCTCCTCGGGGTCTCAAGGCAGAGCGTAAGAGACTTCTTGATAAGATATAATAGAGTATTGTCAATTATAGCAGGATTGCTACTAATAGCTATAGCATTGTACGCATCCCTTATTTAATACAAGATAAACAATATATACTTTAATGTATATACGTATATATGAGGCTAGATATATGGGGAGTACTGGTATCTATATCAGAATAAATAAGAAGTTATTGGAAGAATTCACGAAAACAGCCCAGCTATACGGTATGAGTAGAAGCGAGGCTATTAGGAAATCCATGGAGATGTTCATACAATCTAGTAGACGGGGTAGGAAGAAGACTATGACCTCTGCGATGAGGGGGATAGTAAAGTCAAAGCTATCACTTAGAGAACTTGAGGAAGCCTACTTGGTGTCTAAATGAGAGTTTTCATAGATTCCTCGATATTTCTAAGACTCTTATTAGATGAACCTGGAGCAGATAAAGCTGAGGAAATCTTAGAAGGTGTTGAAGAGAATAGGATTATAGGTTATATTACACCACTTGTATTAGAGGAAGTCTCCTTCAAGTTATTATACGCTAAGATGAGCGAGCTATTAGGTACAGCTAATATTTGGAGAATCCGTGAATCACTTAGACACGATGAAGAGAAGCGCAGGGAATGTATGAGGGTTCTAAGAAAATTCTACGAGTACGTAGACTATCTATACACGCGTGGTCTACGAATAGAGCATCTAGTCTATGAGGATTGGATAAGAGCACTCGAAATAATAGAGAGGTATGGTTTATTGCCAGCTGATGCAATCCACGTAGCAGTTGCCCTAAGGCTTAAAGTAAGAGCCATAGCATCTTTCGACGAAGACTTTAAGTACGTAGAGGACTTGAACACCATACCATAACCCGCTTTGAGGAAACCATCGTTTGATAGTTAAAACAGTTATCATAGGATTCGGTAATGTTGGTAGAGCTCTCCTCAAAGAACTAGTTAAAATCAAGGAGTTCAATATAGTAGGTCTAGCATCATCTAGGGGAGCAGTAATAGTACAAGACAACAAGGATTTAAAGGAAACACTACTCATTGCGAAAAAGAAGCAGAAACTAGACAAACATAGCAAATTCATAGAAGGGCTGAAAAGCATTGAACTAGCAAAGGAGACTAATGCAAAACTAGCATTTATTGCTATCCCGCCAAGCTATGAGACGGGTGAACCTAATCGTAGGATATATTATGGGTTAACAGATCTCGGGGTATCAATTGTTACCGCTGATAAAACGGTATTAGCACGAGAATACATTGAACTAAAAAACAAGGTCCATGAGAAGGGATTATTCATAGGGTACCGTGCAACCGTTGCTGCTGGAACTCCGATTCTAGATGTTGCTAGAGGTTTAAGGGGTAGGGGAGTCGAGCGTATTAGAGCTGTATTGAATGCTACAACAAATTATATATTATCTCTAATGGAAGAAGGATTAAGTTATAGGGAAGCAGTAGAGAAAGCTATAGAAGAGGAATTAGCGGAACCCAATCCACAAGTAGATACTCATGGATGGGATCCAGCCGCAAAACTAGCCATAACGGTATCAGAGCTGGGAACCCCGATAACAATAATGGACGTGATAAGAGAGCCTCTCGAAACAATTCCAGAAGAAGAGGTAAGGAGGGCTATTGGAGAAGGTTATCGCATAAAATATATTGCAGAGGCAATATTAGGAGAAGAAAAATACATTGTACACCCAGCTAAGATTAAGAGAGAAGACAGGTTAGCAAATGTGAGCGGAAACATAAACGTAGTAGAGTTCACCTTGGAGAACGAGAAAGTAGTCATAGAGGGGCCAGCAGGACCAGCATGGCGTACAGCAAAAGTGATGGTAACTGATGCAATAGAGTACCTAGAAACACGTAAGCAGTTAAAAGCCTCCTAGAACCCCCTTCAATGCTTCTCATCAATACTGCCAGCATATACGAGTACGTTTACTAGAATAAAATGTTCCCCTCTTAAGCCGAGTCTTCTTCTCAGAAACTCTATTGCATCCTCATCTAGTATATCTGTTATCTTATTTTTCTTTAAGTCTATTAGATTTATATGAGGCCTCCTATTAACTTCTACTCGAGTCTCACCTAAGAGATCAAATAGTTTTACCACTCCTAGTTCTTCTAGCTTCTGTATAGTTGAATATAGTGTTGAGAAACTTATAGTAGGAACTCTTCTCCTTACCTCCTCGTATAATTGTTTTAGAGATGGGTGATCGTCTTTGAGTTCTATTAGCGTTCTTACTATCTCTATTCTTTGAGGCGTTATCTTCATACCCTTACTTCTCAGTAGGCTCAACATATCGTTGATATCCATGCTTAATCTCCTCCGCTAACTGCCTCTATGTCTTGGAGGGTATTTATATTTGATTCTAGCTAGAAATAACTTCTTGTTAGAAATATTTATTAAGCACAACTAGAAACTACTTCCTAGTAGAAACGAATTCTAAGTAAAAGGTGTTACATAAAATGGCTAAGAAAAACGTAGAAATAATCCAAAAAGCTGGAATAGATGTAAACAAACTAATAGAAATGCTAATACAAGCAGCTGCAGCAGAATTCGTAACATATTATTACTACACGGTTTTACGCTCCCATGCCACAGGTATTGAGGGTGAAGCAATAAAAGAGATTATAGAAGACGCTAGAATAGAAGACCGCAACCATTTCGAAGCACTAGTACCGCGAATATATGAGCTTGGAGGAAAGCTACCCAACGATCTAGTAGGATTTGTTGAGAAGGCAGGGTGTATGGAGCCCAAGTTACCAGAAAGCCCGTCGATAAAGGAGATACTCAAAGTACTGTTAGAAGCCGAGAGATGTGCTGTCGGAATATATAGTGGTATATGCAAATACACCTTCGGAAAAGACCCTAGAACCTATGATCTCTCACTAGCAATACTACACGAAGAAATAGAACATGAAGCATGGTTTGAAGAACTACTAACCGGAGAA
>JALWGO010000281.1 GCA_027038805.1 Thermoprotei archaeon | reverse complement strand
CCTCTTTATTTTCGACCACTCGCTATAACCTTGGGCTACTGCCTTTAGGATTAACGTGTATCTCTTTGCTGCTATCAATCTTGTCTGGAGGAAGTTCTCGTATTCTCTAATTACAGTTTTCGATGCTGTTTCAAGTACCCGCTTTATTAGATCCTTGTTGTATTCCTTGTTTTCTACTGCATAGTAACCGTACATTGTGAGCCATCCCGGTATACCGCCTAGGTTATCAACTACTTCTTCTAGGATGCTTTGGGGTGGACGCATATTGTATTCTCTAAAGCCTTCCATGAGATATGTTATGCTTTGATTACGGGTGAAGGGTTTGAGAGTTACTTGGACTGGCATTCTACCGTAGAGTGGTGATTCAGGGTTTTCTAGTTTGAGGAATCGGTGTATGAATCCTATTTGGGATCCAGTTACAATAAAGGAAACGTTCCTTAAGTAGTCGTAGGCATGCGCTATTATTGGTAAGAGTCTTATACCTCTAAGCTTTACTAGTTCTTGAGCTTCATCTAAGCCTATTATGATGCACGTATTGTTTTCTTCAGCCCATTGGTTCAATGCTTCTAGTATCTTTGAGAATAATACTTCTCCCCTACGAGATTTCTTCAACTCTATTTTTAATCCAGATACTTCTATCACGCCTACTTGCTCGAGTATTCTCGATAGAGTCTTATGTTTCACTAATAGTCTACTGGTTTCTCTAGTAAAGTACTCGAGGAATTCGCTATGAGTTATACTTGTTTTCTCCTCGAAGACTCGGCAGTCAACTATAATACTTGGTACGTTGGCTTCGTTTAGGGAGACGTTGAGAAGGCTTGTCTTACCAGTTCTCCGCAGCCCTAAGAGCAGTATTAGTGGATGACACCCTTTAATACCTTTTAATAATATTCTAAGTTCTTCATCGCGGTCAAATAGGTCTCTTCTACTAGTCTTTGGCCTAATGTCGAAGTAGGGCAAGACTTCTACCCCTAGAAGCTACTTCTACCCCTAGATGTAATAAAAACTAGTCCCCTAGCTGCTCCCCAAGAAAGAGGGGTGTAGACGCGTTGTCTTGGTATCGGTTCTTTAGTTGGGTTATCTCTTTCTTAGATAATAGTATGCTGCTACGATTGCTAATATTAGTATGATTGTTAGTAGGTGTGGTTCTGGTATTGGTGTTGGTGGTATACTGTTTGGTTCGATATAGTATCCGAGGGATGCTATTACTGCTTTATCATTGTCTCCTGTCTGTAGTGGTTTCACGATGAGTGGTGGATTAGCTCTATTGGGGCTTGGATTAGTTGATGGTATGGACGTTTTGTTTAAGATTATCGGCTTGGTGTAGGGTTGAGTGTTGCTGGGTTTTAATCCTATTATGTTGTTACTGGTTTTAGCTGTGTTGCTGTAGAGTGTTGGTGGAGGCTCGATTTTTATTGATGGGTAAATTATTGGTTCTCTAGTTTCTAATCCTACTGGGGTTGTCTTGATGGGGTTGGATTGTATAGTTATATTGTTTGTTATGTTATAGAATGTTAATGTGGTACTGTATTGTACTCCTACAAGATAGGTGTTGCCGTTAATGTCTACTGTAGAGTCTAGTCCATTTTCACCATTATCTCCTCCGGCTAGGAAGGCTTGTTTCAAGTTACCGTTTTCGTCTAAGACTATGTCTAGTATGTGGTAATAGCTTGTACTCAGACTCGACCCATAATTGTTATTAGTAGTCCCAACTACTGTGATGTTTCCTGCTATATCGGAGGCTATTCCCTGGGCTACTTCATGGTATGTTGTCGCTATTCTACGCTCCCATACGATGTTGAAGTTTGTATCAAATTTAATAACAATTAACCCGAGCGTGGGGTTTGTAGCGTCTATGGCTTCGTCGTAGAAGAACCCGGCTATACATATACCGTTGCCACAGTTAGCTATATCTACTTTCATAGAGTTAACGACTACGAAGTAGTATTGGCTAGTATATAATGGAATATACGTTGTATTTACTATATCTAGCGTTGTTGGATTAAGCTTGTAGACCAACTGGTAAATAGGTACATAATATACATTATTGGAGCTATCAACATAGCGGTATACTACATGACCAGTTATGTAAAGGTATCCATCCGGTCCTATAACTGCATCATAGAATGTTACATTATAGGATTGAGTGGTATATGCAGTCCAAATACCATCGCTTAACGAGTAGTTATCATAGCGTACGATAAGCCCATAATACCATGAACCATTATAGTATTCTCCAATAGCATAAACCGAGCCATCACCACCAACAGTAACTCCGTGAAAGAACTCGTTCTTACCCGTATCAAAATATATTCCACTCCAATCACTGGGATTCGATCGATTTATAG
>JALWGO010000280.1 GCA_027038805.1 Thermoprotei archaeon | reverse complement strand
GTGGTCCGGGGTTCAAATCCCCGCGGCCCCACTAAGCACTTCCTAAACGAGTTTCAATACACTTCTAAATTGAATCCTAAGGTTAAGTAGCTGTTAAGATATTATTGAGTAGGACTTTTATACAGATAGCATAGAAGAACGGGACTTGTTATATCTTAATATTTATATTATCTAGCCCCTTTATGTATATTGATACTAATTGTTTACATTTGGATAAGCGCTTTACTAAGCAGTTCCAACATTGATACCACTCTTGAAGTGTTCTCTCTTTTGCGTCTTTCCATGCCGATCGCTTCCATACCCCTATTATTAATACAATGAAATCTATGTCTTTTTCATACCTAGTTATATGTGCGAGCTTATTGTATGGTGTAATCCATGGCCCTATTAGCTCTTTAGAGGGTAGACATCCATGTATTTCGTCGGGTGTATAGACTTCTCCTATACCCACAAGTTTACCTTCTTTGATAAAACCTACGTCTGCCCTAATGGTTCTAATATATCTTATTTTTCCTACTTTAAGTCTTGGATCTATATTTTTCTTGTCTATAGGTTCTGAAAGCCTAATCTTATATTCGGGTACACCTATTAGGTGTGTATTTCGAGTGGCTTTAATGAGACAGTATTGAAGATAACTATGAATATTATAGTCCGAGTACTTTTCAAGTGACCCCTTTGACAATATACCTCTACTCTTGAGATCATCCAAGCATTCGAGAAAACAGTCAATCATATTATTTAATAACTGTAATGTATTCGTAGTCACCACCTTGTAATTTTGTCGTTCTAGGAATAAAGAAAGTTACGTATATGATTGTATAAGCATGTATTATGGTATCTATAGATGCTTGCTCTAGTATGTTAAGTTCTAGTGTGAGTTAATTATTGACTGACCGGACAAAAAATTTATTAATTTGTTTGAATAATTTTTCGCTCCATGAAATAAATTTATTGTCTAACGCCTTGGTGGTGGACTATGGGGAGCCGTGTTTTGGAGAATATTAGAGACCACTTAGACGAGCAACTGGGAATATATGTTGGCTTAATGATAATATTAGGCCTAGTAGTAGGTTACTACAATGCTGACTGGGCGGCATCTAATAGGGAGATTATAAAGTCTCTTGAAATAATAGCCATCTATATGATGATTTTCCCCATGATGCTCCTAATGAATATTGAGGCTCTTAGGAACGCCTTCAAAAACCATAAGCTAGTTACCGCGGTTGTACTATTAAACTTTGTTTATGCCCCCCTAATGGCCGTGATACTTGGTTTTCTATTTATAAGTGACCCCTTTGTGAGATTGGGGCTTTTCATAGCTTGGGCTGTACCGTGTTCGTCGATGAGTATTGGTTATGTGGGGTTAATGAAGGCTGATGTAGGTGCTGCAACAGCCATGGTGTCTTTATCCTTCCTACTATCACTTGTATTACTGCCTCTTGAAACCTCACTGTATATTAGTAATATACTAGTAGGCTATGTTCACGGAGCCGTGTTCACCGGTGCCACTATCGGTCAAGTAGAAATGAACCTAGTCAAAACCGTTCTCTTAGTATTAGTGGCCCCCTTGGCTGTCGCCCTACCAGTACGTGAGATAATGATTAGGAAAATGGGTGAAGAGAAGTTTAGACATATAAGCCCACTGTTCCCCATAGTGACTATGCTGGGAATGTTCACAATAATATTTCTACTATTCTTCAGTAATGCTAGAACACTTGTAACACAGATATATAGCGTACTCGGCGTATTCTATTCGGCAATGGTGTTTGGTTCGATATCACTTACGTTATTCACTTTCCTATTCAAGTATATTAAGTTAAACAAGGGGAACCAGAGCACCTATAGTGCTGCAATGGTGGCCATACTCACAGGAATACCTAAAAACGAGGCAACAGCCATAGCAATAAGCACGATGGCTTTATCATCTCTTGGCAGGAAAGCCGCGTTTCTAGCATCACTACCACCTTCCCTGCTACCAGCATTCCAAGTAATATTCATAATAACATATCTAAAGCTTAGGAATAAGCTAATGAGCTATTATGGACTAAAAACGACTACCAGCCCGGCTAGCTCTAAAGCGGCATGAAAGCAACAATAATATTTAAAAAAGAGTTTTAAGTTTTTTAAGATAATTTATTTGTAATCTCTTCTTACTTTCTTCTAACCGCGAAGTATGTTACAACGATACCTATTATTAGAAGTACTATGCCTACTCCTATTGTCACGTCCCATGCGGTTACCTTTACTTCCTTAGTTATAGTTGTCGGTGATACCGTTGTAGTTGTTACTGTTGTTGTTATAGTAGTTGTTTCTTTCTGGGTCTTCGTTTGTGTAACTGTTTGTGTACTGGTAGTTGTTGCATACGAGGTTGTAGTTATAGTTGCTGTATTGGTTACCGTTTTTGTTGTGGTCTCCGTCGCCGTGACCGTTACTGTCATTGTTGTAGTTGTTGGCGTGGGCTTAGGTGGTTGTACACCTCTAATACTTGTTAAATCGACTTTGTCTAATAATTGCCCATATATTGAATAGTATTTTAGCTCGACGTGTTTCCCGTTAACCTCTATTAACACGTAGCCAGGAATAATGCTGAAGGCTTTTACTTCATCCTTCCAGGGCACGTATTGGTCATTTCTCTTAGCATAGTATTCTGCTCCCGCAGTACCTACATTTATCTCCCATACCGGGTACTTGAACTTTGGATTAGGCGAATACTTATCTAATACTCCGTCCCCATTAACATCATCTACCTCTGGCACGCCGACGGGCGTCTTGTTTGTTATAAGTATTCTATAGTAGTTGTGCTCGTGTCCGCTAAAGTATGCTAGCACCTTCGAGTGATTGCTTAGTATTTCCCAGAACTCGTTTCTCCTCTCCACTATTCCCTTTGGCGCTGGTACTAGCTTACCAGTAACGTAGTCGTATATGTATGGTCTATACGTATTATTTCCTTTATACCACATTGAGTCTACTGTGTGTCCTCCAGCTGGAAACGCTGGTGTATGACCTACAACGAAGATCCAGTCTATTGTTGGATCTTGTTCGGCTTCGTCGAGAACTTTCTTAAGCCATTCGAGTTGTTTATCCATAATGTACCCCATTATATTGCCTCCATACTTGCTTACCTCGCTTTCAATTGCTCCCCAATAATCAGTATTTACTACTACAACCATTATGTTACCATATCTGAAATAATATGCTGTTTCCTTATATGGTGGGAAGTTGTCTACATTGGGGTCAGGATCATAGGATGCCCCGTCCTCGGATTTGGGACCGTTTGTTGGGTTAACGAATTCTTTAGCAAATAATGCTTCACTACTCATCGTATCATATGGCCACTTATCAAGCTGTACGCCAAAGAACGTACCATCGTCCCACGCGTTTACTAGGAATTCATGGTTGCCCATTGTGACATATATGGGTATGTAATGATTTGCTGGTTCAGCTATAAGTCTCCAAGTCTTCAACTGCATTATATAGTCTTCTGGCCTCTTCGTATAACCTGTTATCAAGTCTCCAGTATATACTACGAATGAAGCGTTTTTCTCTAATGCTTGAGCAAATATTAGGCTATTCACATAGGCGTTAACACCGCAGACATCGCGTTCTTCACCTCCTGTTGCACCCCTACCGTCGTTAGTGAATACCCATTTGAATGAATGCCTGCTCCCCTTCTCTGGAGCTGTCTTAAACCAGTAGGTTCTTGATGTAATGTTTTCACCAGTGCTAGGGTCTATTGCTATAACATAGTATTTGTAAGTTGTATTTGGTTTAAGTCCTTTAACGGCTATTTCATGCCTAGTCGCTATATTATTATCGGTGAAGTTGCCAACGCCTATTACATTTACTATTCCTTTTGAAGGCCTGTCGGTTTCAAAGACTACTATAACTTTGGATGGATCATCGCTTGTCACGTTGGCTACTATTGGTCCCTCTGTAATCGTTATAATCTTTATGAAGGTACCGTTTTCTAAACGTTTGAAAGAAACCCTACCGTAATATATGTAGTCTCTATTGCTACCGTGGAGAACCATCTTATAGTATATTGTACCCTTAAACGTGGTCTTATTATGCCATCCATATATGTCTAGTGCAGGATACCCTTGCCATGAATTCTTCACGAACTTAGAGATGTCTAGTAATGCTGTACCATTAACTATCTTTGCCTCCCGCTTAAAATACGGCTCCTCATACACCGAGTTCGGTGGTATTAATCCAAAGTATATTTCACCGTTTAAAGGCTTGCTTAGGTTTAGTATTAGTCCTTTCTCGTTTCCTTTATCAAGGAAAGCGTTAGCGTTGATGTCGTTAAGCCCCACTATATCATAATGCTTCCAGAACTTATCAACGAAAAAACTTCCTTCAGGTAACCCCTCAGGTATTTTGACTGGTAATTTCTCAGTACTTGTTGAGTTCGTAGCCATGGCAACTATTGCCAAGGTTAGAATGACAATAGATATTATTGATAAGGAGACCTTGTATTTCAGATTAACCACCCCATGGGGTAGAGCGTTGATACTCTTTTATATAACTCTATACAATAATATTTAATTATTTCGGAGAAAAACCATGAAAGATACTGAAAGATCATACTAGTAGGCTAGAATTATATATAAATATACTTTCACATATGATTATCATAATACTATTATCTACTGTATATTTTATTTTATTATATTTTCACTAAAATTTATATATAGAGCTCAGTGATATTTTCTCAGCACTACAGGTGCTCTATGTCTTGAAATATAGGTTAAATGAAGGGAAATATTTGAGCAACATAGGATTAGTAATTGCTGCTATAGTATTTTTATCGCTATCACTACCGCTTTCAGCAATTGGCGAAGAATACTGGGCCAAATACGACCTTCACATATACTCTATCGATAATACAGACCATTTAGTAGCAAATATTTATGTTAACCTAACTGACCCAGAGTTCCCAGAAACAAATATCACAGGCTTTAGAATAATATCCGGCTTCGAGGACACCGATCAATCAGCAATAGAATACTGGCTTAATACCGCAGTAGATACTATCTTCGCCTACTTCATTAACATCACAATGGATCCAGCACAAATACCGCAAAGCGGAGACATATCATATACGGTGTTTAACTTCACAGTCAACGCCGAATACAACACTAATACAGGCTTACTCGAACGTGCTGAGATACGACCAGTTAATGAGGGTAATTACTATTATGTTCTAGTACTTACTGATACAAACTATGGACAAAATGCCGGAGGAGTTACCACTACAACCATGACCGTTACAGCTACGTCTAGCACACCATCCCCTACTACAACATCTACAAGTATCAATCTTAGCGGTAAATGGGTGACATACGATATAGATGTAAAAGTGGAGGACCCAACACAAAAGATAGATCTAACGGCACGCGTTAGATATTATTTAGAAACAAGTAACGGTGAAGTTCTAGATCTTAAGGTCAGAGAACTAGAGAATATGACCGAGGATGAAGTTAAGGAAGAATTAAGCTCTATACCCTTCCCGCTAACATATAATGAGACACTACTCAGTATTAACGGAACTAGTGCAAAAGCTAAACTATATTACGACGAGGACTCCCACGTGCTCTACGCCTTTGAAATATACTCTGAAAACAATCCCGTAGGCTATTTGAAGGCTCATCTAGTAGACACTAATATAAATGAATTAAAGGAAAAGATAGGAGTAAAGCCATGGGAGGAACAGACGCCAACACAGACCTCACCTACTACGCAATCTAGTACAACAAGGACAAGTACACCGCAGCCAACAACAAAACCATCACAAACAACTAGGCCGGCTGGTGGATCACAGAATACCCAGAGCACGCAACCTACGAGGACAATAGTGCCTCCAGGCTCCTCTAACTGGATGATATATACTGTAATAGGAATAGTTATCGCCATAATAGCTGGCGTAGCAGTAGCACTCGTAAAGAGGAAGAAGAAGCAAACGCCACAGCACTATCCTTATCCACCGCCACCACAGCCACCACCACCTCCACCGCCGGGTCAATAATAAGCATAAAATCGAGGAATAAGAGAATTAGACATAAGTGTTTTTTAGAGTCTTTTACTCTTTTCTTCTATGCTAGTATATAGCTATATTTCCTAGAATTATTTAAGGGATTCTAAAACATGAACCTTACAGGTAAATTATCTATTCGTTTGAAGTGTTTATACTTGCTCTGCATTGGACTTATAGTCCCATTAGCATTTATTGGTATTGCTGCTTGGATTTCCGGGTGGTTTAATATAGTAGATAATGCACTTAGTGATCTAGGCCATGCATTGAAGAGTAATGTAGCAATTATGTTTAATTTAGGGCTAAGTCTTGGCGCCTTTATACTCGTAATATATTCCCTTATATGTGCCGTCTGGGAGGATAAGGTATATGGTATATTACTACTTGTTTCCTCTTACCTGTTGAATCTAATAGCTGTCTTCAACGAGGTTTACGGTAGGATTCACTTTATCGTTTCTCTACTCTTCTTTACTTCGTTGATGACTGTTATAATAGTATATGGTATGAGGTGGAGGAAGACTTTGTTTCCAGTAGCAGCAGTTACCTCTTTTATCGTGATATGGTATCTTTACTTTGTCTACGATATTCCTAGAGGTGCTGCTATACCAGAACTCTTATCAATTCTTATTGTTGCCCCCTTTATGCTAGACTACGCGCTTAAGCTATCTTGTAAAAGATTAGAGAGATTTATCTCAGAAAAAGTATAGGGAGATTTAGTTATTTTCTTTGAGCTAACTGTCTATCCAATGCTATTATTACTTGAGGTTTCTCTCCAGCATACTTTAGCAATTGTAGTATTTCGCTAAACGATTTCTCTTCTTCTACTTGCTCTGATACAAACCAGTTCAAGAATACTTGGGTTGCTATATCGTTTTCCTGTCTGGCTAGTTCTACTAGGTCGTGTATACTCTTAGTTACTTTTTTCTCGTGTTCTAATGCTTTTTCAAAGACTTCTGTTATACTATTCCATTCTTGGGGTGGTGCTTCTATGTCTTCTAATACTACTCTTCCTTCACGATCGTTTATATACTCATAGAATTTCATTGCATGTTCTAGTTCTTCCTTAGCCTGTACTTTCATCCAGTGCGCGAATCCTTTGAGGCCTAGGTTGTCAAAGTATGATGCCATGGCTAGGTATAGGTATGCTGAATATAGTTCTCTATTCAATTGCCTATTTAATGCATCGAGCATTTTCTGTGAAAACATTGCTCTCACACATTACTATCTATGTTTCCTCCATATTTAAGAGCGTCTCATATAGAGTAATCTTATAATTA
>JALWGO010000279.1 GCA_027038805.1 Thermoprotei archaeon | reverse complement strand
ACACGAAGTAACTGTAGATCCTCCTCTGGTATATATCCCTCTCTAGCTAGTTTCTCAGCTACTATACCCATAACATACATTACTCCCAGGCTATGGCTAAACCGAGTATGAACTGCTCCAGGGTAGACGAGCCAGGCTGCTGATAATTGTTTTATTCTCCTAAGTCTCTGGAAAACGGCTGTATCAACTATTTTTGCTTCTAGTTCTGTTAACGCGATATAGCCGTGGAGCTCGTCGAAGATACGTGTAGTTAGCTTAGGCATCCATGAATGCTTTACTATTCTAGTACGCATCGTCTTCTTCCTACGTTCATAGGATTCCTTCCCGCCTCATAAATTCTAGGGTCCGCTTTACATCGCTTTCATCTAAGTATGGTTTGCGTTTAACTAGTTCTCTTACAACATCTTCGGGAGGGGGGTACACTTTCTTAGAGAGCATGTGCAAACTCGCTATGATCTCTAACCAATAGTCTAGTCCCTTACCCTCTACAACTAGTTCGTCTCCAATCTTCTTTACAAAATACAGGAATCTCCTAATACCTTCCTCATCCATGCTAACATACTCCATATATCTTCCCTCAATAATCAACTTATAGTCACGTGCAACCTCATAGCTGTATGGACCATAAGAATACCAGAAGAACTTAGCCCCAAGCTTGACCCCGAAAACCTCTTGAAGCATGTATGCTGCTTTCTGTATAACGAGCTTATTGCTAAACATAGAGCTATTAAAGCCGATCTCGCCTAGCACCCTTGACAATACCGCTATCCTAAACTTTCTAATAGACCCGCTCAACTATGGGCACCAGAAAATATAGTATCCCCACAGGAGACTATAAAACAAGACCACAAGTAATATCAACCTAACCACGCACAATAAACAACTTATAAACCCAACCACAATAGATTATCTAGCAGACACGGGCAGCCGGGTCGTCTAGCGGTCAAGGATGCGGGGCTTTGGATAGCGGCTAGCTGCGAGACGATAGCCGCTAGAAGAGCCCCCGTGACCGGGGTTCGAATCCCCGCCCGGCTACCATTCCCCCAACTTCTACCATCTGTTAAACAATCGATGAAGACTTGTTCATCTATACTTAAACACTACTACAAGGATAAGGTTTATTACCGGTCTTGTTGTAGCCTTGTGTCGGCGGCCCGACCCGGCCATAGCGGCCAGGAAACACCCGGACTCTTATCGAACCCGGAAGTTAAGCTGGCCGCGTTGGGGGAGGCTGTGGAGTCCGCGAGGCTCCGCAGCGCCCCCAAGCTGGGATCGGGCCGCCACCTCTACGATGCCTTGTTTTAAGCCTATTAGTTCCAAAAGTTTCTACATAAATAAAGACTGTGTTTCCTTAATGGATTTTTATCTTCGCCTTATAGTTTACAGCTTATTTGACCAATACTTGACTACTTATTTGACCAACTCTTTACCTTACATTAAGCGCAATAGAGTAATAAAGGTAAGGGGGTTTTAAGGATCCTATATAAAACTATTGATATCGACAAGCTTATCTATGGTATAAACAGCTGTACATCAAAACTATTACTGTTAAAGAAAATAACATGTTAACGAATACCACTAAGTACAATAATCAAGCCTTCCAGTAGCAAAAGCTGTTTTCTCGCCCATGATTCCTGATTTAACCGGGGAGTTAATCAAGGAAGCAGACTGCTAGTTCTTCAGAACCTCTTTTGAGAGAATATCTCCGAGGCATTGAATAGCTACTACTAGCGTGTATCCGAGGCGCACCGACAGCCTAGTAGTGTTTCTGAGAGACTAGTAGCCTATGTTTCGTTGAGTTTACTCCCCGGTTAAATCAGGAATCATGAGACATGAAGAATACTATCTTTGATTTGTCTTTCATAGATAGGGGATAAGAATGAATTCTTAAGGAATTGAGCTGTTATGGGAAAACAGAGAAGAATTCGAAGACTTCTTAGTATCTTTAAATAACTAAACGATAAAATATAATGGACAATAAGTAATAACTCGTTTAAGCTTATATACCGTTTAAATATAGAAGTATATTTGAGGGAGTTGTGTGGGGGTCTCAGAGCCCCCGTCCACGGGACGGTCTCAGAGCCGGCCCGTGGATCCCTCAGTTATTCTACCCATACCTTTATTCCATAGCCTTCTATACGTCCGCCTTTACTTCTTCTCAAGATTCTCTCTATCATTCCCTTATATTTCATGAAATCAAATGCTCCGCCCATAGCTTTAGGTCTACCTGCATGTATTCTAAAATAAGTATACGCTATCAAATCAGCTAACTGTATGGGCCTATATCTATGTGATTTTACAAATAGAGGTGTATCAATTATCAACCTTGACGCCCCCAATCTACTAGTGTAAAGACCATGAAGTAACTCGTATCTTACTATATCCCTTATGTCATAGTCTAGATCACTTTCATCAACCATTAACAATGCTAATTCCTTTCCGTAATCCTCGAGGAACCAGGTTATTCTTTCAACAAGTAGTGTGTAGGCTCTTTGAACCATCCTTCTCCGCGCACTTTTCTCGTCTAATGATAATGCTTTATCCTTAACTATGATTATTACTATGCTTGTTAGCTTGTTCTTAAAACGTTCACACATTAGGCTAAATAGTTCGTCTAACAACCTTATTCTTGCTTTAACGGGAACTCTACGAAATACTCCTTTATTTTGGACAATATCCTTTGCATGTATCTCTATTTTCATGGCATCTATGTCTATGTGTTCTCCCAAAACGCTTTCCACTACCTTGCCCACTTCTCGCTCAAGATCTAGGTATACACTATCATGAAGTATTAATGCTGCAACAACATACGGGTCTTTTTCTCCTCGAGTAGGCTTACCACTCTCATCAATGAATACTAAAAACAATTCAAAAACCTCAACGACATAATATTTTAAAAGACCAAGTATACCGTACTATACTCCATGTATTATAAATGGTTTCACTATCTTGTATCATTTTTGTGTGGTCTTGGACTTGTTAAGCAAATCAGTGTCAGTGATTGAAGTGGACATAGAAACAGTAAAGACCGAGCCAAAAGTACCCAAAGACCTCTATATTCCACATAGTGTAAAAGCTGTATGAGAGTTAAGAGTGTCTAGACAAGGGCTAATTTATCGACTATCTATAACTATTACTATACTTGAAATAAAATAACGGCTCTCTTAATATCATGTAGCTTGTTAAATGCTTTAAGAGTTCTGCTACAATCATTGAGAGATACGTGGAGATAATGAAAGTTAAGGGGTTGGTTGCAGGAGAAGTAAACCGTGAGAGAAGGATAAAAAACTAGAAAAGGGAAAATTACTTATTCTTGTTTAGTAGGCTGCTGGTTCTCATCGGAGAGCAAGTCTAGGTATGGTTTGAAGGCTTCGAAGTATTTTCGGCTAAGAGCCTCAAATGCTTCATATAGTGTTTTACAGTATCTTAGATAATTGACCTTGCAGTAAGTAAGTCTATTTCGTGTTGCTGCATGGTGTTTAAGCGTATTACTAGATGAGCTTTCCTTAGAATGCCTACCCCAAATCCCTTCTTATTTCTTATGCCCTTGAATGCGTTCTCGCCTATTCTTATTCTTTTATTCTTTATCTCTTCTATCAGAAACATTAATTTTTATAGAAACATTGCTATCTAGGCTTTCTTGCTTTCGTGCTCTAGCCTAGCTCTACTACTATTCCCCCTTATGCGCTATTTCCTTTAACATATTTTCAGTCCCTTATCATAAATAAGGCCTCGGTACTCCTAAGACCAGTATAGAAAGATAATAGTATTAGGATACATTATATCTTGCTTTACTTGACCTTCTCGCTTCCTTTAGAACTTGCTCTACTATGGGTTCCCTTAATCTCATGCTCTAGTATCCTTACTTTCTGATGCTTTGGAGCTATTTTCCTCAGATTTCTTTATATAGGAGCCTAGTCTCTGGAGCTGGCATCCCCAAGCTGGGATCGGGCCGCCACCTCTACGATGATTTCCTCTTAAGATAAAGGTTTTCGTGTGTTGTGTTCTTGTTCTCGGTAAATTATTTATTCATTGAGGCCTACTATTTATTGGTGGTTCAAGCGTGCACGATCTAGTTATACGTAATGTTAGGTTTGTTGGAAAAGAGGGTTCTTACGATATTGGTGTATCTAATGGGTTAATAGAAAAAATCGAGGAAAAGATATCGGAGAAAGGTGATATTGAGATAGATGCTAGAGGGAATCTTGTTACTCCAGTCTTCGTTAATCCTCATCTACATTTGTGTAAGGTCTATACGTTTGAAATGATTGGTGGTGATGCGTTAAAGTATTATCATGCGGGTGGTATGGGTTCTTCTATTAGGGCTATAGAGCTTGCTAGTAAGGTTAAGGAGAAATATGATGAGAAGTGGATTATTGAGAATATTAGGCGGGCGTTAAGGGAGGCAATAAGGTATGGTACATTATATATTAGGGGTTTTGCTGACGTAGACTCTAAGGCGAGACTAGAGGGTGTTAAAGCACTAATAAGGGCTCGAGAAGAATTTAGGGATCGCCTAGTACTTCAGGTTGTTGCTTTTCCTCAAGATGGTATTGTTAGGGAGCCTGGAGCAGAAGAGTTATTGTATAAGGCTGTTGAACTCGGCTCGGATATTGTTGGGGGAATCCCGTGGATAGAGGATGGGGATGAAGAGGAATGGAAGCATATTGTAACGGCTTTTGAGATAGCTGTGAAATACAATAAGGATATATCAATGCTTGTAGATGATGCTGGAGACCCTACCCTCAAGACTACGGAGAAGCTGGCGAGAGCTACATTGAAGTATAATTGGCATGGGAGAGTTGTAGCTCATCACGCAAGGGCTATGGCGTTATATCCTGACACATATACGAGAAAGCTTGCCCGACTACTGAGAAGAGCTGGTATGAGCGTTATAGTAGATCCTCACACCGGCCCCCTCCACGCGAAGGCTAGGCTACTGTTAGAGGAAAACGTTAACGTAGCTTTGGGACAAGACGATATAGTTGACGCATACTACCCCTACGGGAGAAACAACATGCTCGAAGTAGCCTTCCTAGCATCACATATAATGTGGTGGACAACCCCCTCCGACATGATGCTACTCTACGAGATGATAACATGGCGTGCAGCAAAAGCCATGAACATTAAAGACTATTGTGGAGAACTAAAGGAGGGATGTAAAGCCGATCTACTAGTACACAATTATAGGAATCTACGTGAACTATTACTATACCATGAGCCTCCAAGATACGTTATATGGAAAGGCAAGATCATAGCTGAAAACAAGTTAGAGACAACGATAAAGTAGCCTCACCCCCGTAAAATACAGATATTTTACAGGGATTTGATGTTCTCCTCGAAACTTCAAAATAATTTATTTGTCCAAACCTCTTTCTAATCCTTGGGTAAAAATCCGTGGCAACTACACCATTAGAAAAACTATACAAGTATGTTGAACCTAGAGAAGCCGTCAAAATACTGATACATGACACGAAACCCACTATTGCCGTAGAAGTTGATGTACGTGAATCATGTTTCCACACTATAGCTGAAGACGTGTACTCCCCTATAGATAGGCCTTGGACTAATATCTCACATTTCGACGGCTATGCTGTTAGAAGCATAGACACTCGAAAAGCCTCAAGCACGAACCCCGTAAAACTGAGAATAATACAAGAAGTTGACCCGAGAAATGCTCACCAATACACTCTAGGGAAAGGAGAAGCCGTCTATGTTGAAACGGGTTATCCTCTTCCAATCAATGCAGATTCAATAGTTCCAGTTGAGTCTACTAGGAGAATAGGAGACTACATACTTGTGTACCATCCAGCAAGACCTGGAGACCATGTAATACATATGAGTGGAGACGTAGTTAAGGGAGAATTAATCCTCAGGAAAGGAGCTGTCATCACCCCTGCAATCCAAAACCTTCTAATAAGTCTCGGTATCGAGAGAGTCTTAGTACGTAAGCCTCCTAGAGTATCTATAATCTCTATTGGTAGTGAACTAACAGACGAACCAATAGCTCCAACAACAAGTAAGATACCCGCTTCATCAGCGTACATGGTTGAAAATACGGTTAAATTCTATGGTGGAGAAATCAATGAGAAAACAATAGTAAATGATGACACCAAAGAAATAGTTGAAACAATAAGCCAAATCCTAGAGGAAGCCGACCTCATTATAACAATTGGAGGAGTATCAATGGGGCCTAAAGACCTCACATGGACTAGTATCCATAACGCCTTTAAATCTGAACATGGTTTTAGGGGAATAAAAGTTCAGCCTGGAAGAGCGACAAGCGGCTTTAACATAAAAGGAAAAATAATAGTTAATCTTCCAGGACTACCACAGTCGACGTTCACAGGTCTAGTAACCATAGTGTTACCAGTCTTAAACTATCTGCTGGGAAGAAGAGCTGAGATTAATGCACCATTTATTAATGCTAGAAGCAAGCAACGTTATATTATTAAGGGATATCCGAGCTTCTATAGGCTAAGATTCGCAGTAATAGAAAATGGTGCCGCTAGTCTTATAGTAGAAAACAATTCTTCATACTTTATAAAACCCATAGCATTATCCAATGGTTTCACAATAATACCTCCAAATAAAACAGTAGTCGAGAAAGGCGAAGAACTGAAAGTCTACATTCTACCACCATTCTATAATCCTACTAGCACCATATTTTAGGCAGAGTCTATACCTAGGTTTATACAATGAATTCCAAGACGCTACTGGACGAAATAGTGAAGAATGAATTCATAGTTCTATTAAATAAATACAGTATAGGTGGAGACTATGTTATTCATTGTACTTATGAAACTGGAGAAAAACTAATGTTACCATCTAGTGAATACGCGTTAATGCGCGGTAAAGAGATACTATTTACTTGTAATTTTAGAGGGGTAAAGGGACAAGTATTTACTGTTGCCCCTAGATTCTTCCATGGTACTATTGGGAAAGTACTTGAACTCGACCTAACTAGACTTGAGAATAGAAGCATTTTCTATGCTACAGTTAACGCCATACTTAGATATTTAGGAGTTATTAAGAGGAGCCTACACTGTTCAGGTCGTCAGCCAGAAGAGTGTGGTAGAAAATTAGTTAAATGGATTACCAGTAGATATGGATACAATGTTAGAGTACTACATATAGGTTATCAGCCAGGACATGTTAGAGTTCTTAGACGGTTCCTAAAGGATAACTTAATAGTAACTGATCTCTCAGAAGAACTGATTAATAAAAGACTATATGACAAATTACTGATCGTTGACGGAGTAGTTAACGATACATTGATAAACTATGTTGACGTAGTATTAGCTACTTCTAGCTCTATAATAAATAAAACATTCCATGATATAT
>JALWGO010000278.1 GCA_027038805.1 Thermoprotei archaeon | reverse complement strand
TTAAGGATAGGTTCAGCTAAGAGTAATGAGGCATTAAACATAGTCTATGGAGCGGTAAACAAGTTAAACAACGTACTGAGTAATGCAAAGATAAAGTATCTGGCAATACTAGCAAACGTGACCGTAAACCCAGATTCCATAAGGTCGCCTCTACTAATAGCACAGCCCTCCTATGCTGGTGTAGGAGGAAAACCTGCAAGTCTCTTAGACGAGCTTAGAGCCTATACGGCAAAAATATTGATGTTTGCTTTACTCTTCGTAACTCCACCAATCTCATCGTTTATGTCTGATACAATAGTTGGCGAAAAAGAGAGGAAAACTCTTGAAAGCCTATTAACCACGCCAGTAACGAGGACGGAACTACTCCTCGGCAAACTCTTCGCAGCAACAGTGTTGGGAGCACTTGCAGCATTAGCAGATATTGTAGGAGTAATAGGATACTTTTACACGCTCTCTCTAGCCTACGGCTCCCCCATACCACTAGTAGACCCGGGCCTCATAGCACTCCATTCAACAGTAGTCTTCCTCACAAGCTTACTCACAGCATCAATAGTCCTTCCCCTCGTATTACGCTCAAAAACTATCAGGGGAGCACAAGCATCGTCAACAGCTGTTGTATCAGCAGCAACACTAGTGTTCTTTGCAGTATTATTCGTCGACATACCCAAGCTCCCAGCCCTAACAGTACTGGCATTATACCTTGTACCCTTTACACACTCAGCTATGATAATCTACAATTATATTCAGGGACAAACCATACAACTATTACTACACGCTGGAGTAATAATAGCAGTCTCATTAGCCCTCATAGCTTTATCAGCTAAGATGTTCCGTGGAGAAAAAATAATAGCCTCAAAATAACTTAGACCTCATATTAGAAAGGAGGCAGAGAGAATATGAAGATCATAGTAATGGATGCACGAGACCTAGACAAACTATTCAAAACCTTAAGAGATCACGGCTACATAGTAGAGGAGTCAACAAATACCGTTATGACGGATAACAGTGAACTCGGAGAATGGAATATAAAGAAAAACAATACATCAGTAGGCAAAATCATAGCCCATTATATAAGACACTATTATGCAGCACTAAGACAGCTACCAGCAAATGCGAGCGATAAACAAGTCCTGGAAACTCTTCTCAAAGCAAAATACTCTGAAAACAAGTGGGCATCACCAGTAGAACCAATACTCCTAATAGTCGAGGACGAGCTATCAGAACTATTAAGAAACTATAGAGACGACTACCCTAACAGGGAAGCAGAAACCCTAGTATTAGACTATAAGTCTAGGGGACTAGAGGTCATGACCAAAGTAGCGAGAAGATTATTATCTAGCATAGAGGATAAACTAGAGGATGATGAAGGCCCAATAAACAGAAAAGTGAAGAAGGATCAACCATCTGACACCTAAATAAAACCCCACCATGAGGTCTGGATACTTGCTCGTACTCAAGCCTTCAAAAGAACTAGAGTTCAAGGGACCCGAATACTGTCTACATAAATGCTTGAAAGGCTACAATATAGTTGCCTGGACTCACGTATGGACACCGCTAAGAGAGCTAACAATACACGACCCAACACGAAAACGTGTAAACAAGGCTCATCTCGACTTCTACTTCTACCCGAAAACTCGAGACCTCTTTGCAAAACTCTTTCTCTTCAAGCTCAGATTACCCGAAAAAATAGTTGAGAAACACGTAGATGAAACAAACCGTATCCTACAACCCCAGAGAATAGATGTACAATCAGTCATACATGATGTAATAGACGTTTATAGAGAAATAGATAGGAAAGTAGACGAACTCTACGTGAAACTAAGCGGTATTCCTAGAAAAAAGAGACGTGAACGAGCACGCGTGAGAGGAGAGATAGCCTCCTATGAAATACTATTAGAAATAATAGACAATATCCTAGTAGATAAAAACAGCCCCACCAACAACATAGTCATCCAAGGACAAACCATCTGGGCACCAATAATACTAGCCCTCGTAGAAGAAGAACAAGAAATAGGAGGAGAAAAAATAAGAGTAGAACTACCAATGATCTGTCAAACCTATGGCAAACCAAGAATAGACAAGGCATACACCTACGCCGCACAAATAGACGAAGAACTCAAGAAAAACATAAACGAGCTAATAAACAAGCATAGCGGTTTCCAGCAATAGCATATAAATAATGCTTTGAATTCGAAGCTGAATAGGGGATGAAGATATTTTCGGGGAGCCCGACTAGGCCCCTCCCCGATGGGGTAGCGGTTACCCCACCGACCCTTCTCTGTATTTATGTTAAGTCTCCGCATGAGCAGTAGGTCTCGTAGATTAATTGGTATAGTTCTTCGAGTCCTTGCCCGGTTTTTGCTGATACTTCTACTATTCTTA
>JALWGO010000277.1 GCA_027038805.1 Thermoprotei archaeon | reverse complement strand
AGGCCTCCTAAAACCGACGCGAGGAGATGTTAGAGTACTAGGACTAAAGCCGTGGTCTCATAGGTTTCCGAGAGAAGAAATAGGCTATGTAGCACAAAACCCCCTCCACCAGCTAACAGAGCCCACGGTAATAGAGGAGCTACTACTACAAGCCACTAATAGGATAGAAGCCCTCACCTGGGCTGAGATAATGGGGTTAAAAGAATACCTCTATGAGAACCCATTAAACCTCAGCTATGGAGAGCAGAAACGATTACTCATAGCAGCAGCTCTAGCCCGAAAACCACGCATCCTACTAGTAGATGAGCTAGGAGTAGGCCAAGACGCCGATGGCTTAAAGACGATTATAGAGGCCTTGAGAAAATACCGTGAAAAAGGAGGCACGGTTATCGCTTCAACCCATGACCCAGATATAGCTTACTGTCTGAAACCCGACTACTCTATCCAACTAGTACGCGGGAGGCTTAAAGAAACATGCCGGGGATTATGCCCAGACACATTCTACTAAGAATAATATTCCTCCTAGAACTAGCAGTACTAGCCTATATTTCAGGTACCATAGTTAAAACCATAATACTAGCCTACATACTATACGCTCTAATAAGAGAGACTAGAGAAGTAGAAGCAAAATCACTCACAATATACCTCACAATAATAATAGCCGGCTACACATTATCAGCCCACCTAGCCCACGTAACACTCCAAACATGGCTCAACGGACTCCTAAACATCTTATCCATAGGACTAGCACTCGGACTCATAGTAGTAACCATAACACCAAAAGACATAGACCACCTAGCATCAATCCTCCACCTACCCCGAACCCTACACCTAATCCTACGGACAAGCCTAGTAAACATAAGACAACTACTAATAGAAGTATGGGAAGCCCACAACGCGGTAAAAGCCAAACACCGCGGAAAACTAGTAGGCATAAACGCAGTAAAATATAGCGGAAAACTACTCGTCACAACAACAATAATAGCACTAACCAGATCAAACCAAATAGCAGAAGCACTACTCCTAAACCCACCACCAAGAAACATTGATTATAAAGGCTTCAGATCCTGGGAGCTCGCCTACACCATTACTACAACTATTCTTATCATAATAGCAATCTTACCCAGACTTACCAAGTTCTTTCCGTCTAATATCTTTCAACTCTGATCCGATATGCACTATTCTCGTACAGAGCTCTACGAGGGACACTGTAGGCTGATTCTACTATTTTATTGATTACGGCATTAGCGTTTATCCTTATTCAATAATAGTCTCTCTTCCAGAGGCAAACATACAAGTATGTGGAGATACGTGGAGACCAGTATAGCAATGTTTCCATATTTTATGCCAATATTTTAAAGCCTAATTAGTTTAAAGTAGAGAGATGACTTGTATTTTAGGGATATTGTTGCTCGTAATCTGGAAATATCTAACTAGAAAGGCTAATTGCTCCGAGTAGTATTACTTATAGGTGGGGCTATGATTGTCTAAGTTATACGTGTGAGGTATGAGAATGGAGTGCTGAAGCCTTTGGAGCCAGTAGAGCTTCGGGAAGGCGAGGAGTATAAGGTTATTGTGGAAGAGGATATAGACAAGCTAATCAAGAAGTATAGGGGTGTTCTCGGGAAATCCTCTGTTGAGGAGTTCTGGGAGCTTGAGGAGGAGGCTCAAGCCCAATGATATGCCTCGATGCAAACGTTATCTATTATTTCCTTTTTGAGACGAAGCTAGGAGTCAGGGATTAGGGTTTCTAATCTCAACTGACCAGTCTCCTTAAATGCCTTTATCTCAAGAGTTTATGATGTTTTGTGATAATTAGGTCATGGATTTCATATTTATCTTCTAGTTTAGTATTGCTATGCTTTGCGTGCTTTATTATTAGGTCTAATTTTATCGTGTTTTCCTCGTATCTTACTTTATTTTCCAGACTAATATATCTTTAACTATGTTAAAATTGTCTGCCTAAGATAACTTTTGGCTTTGTTTCGTGTTTGTTTGTTGTGGTTCTTTTTTATTATTTAACTGTGTTAAAGGGAAACTTTATTACTCTTGGACATTATAGTTTTAACGGCGTTAAAGAAGTGACGTTGGAGGTATTGGACTTAAAGGTTGAGGTAGCTGGTAAGGAGATACTAAAGGGTGTATCGTTAAGAGTAGATAGGGGTAGTATTCACGCCGTAATGGGCCCTAATGGTAGTGGGAAGTCAACGCTAGCTTACACGATAATGGGTAGGCCCTCCTATAAGGTTGTTGGCGGAGACATACGGTTAGATGGAGAGAGCATACTAGACCTACCACCCGAAGAGAGGAGTCTAAAGGGGATATTCCTAGCCTTCCAAGAACCCATCCCCATACCCGGGGTTAAGATAGGAACATTCATTATAGC
>JALWGO010000276.1 GCA_027038805.1 Thermoprotei archaeon | reverse complement strand
CGAGACACACCGTACTATACACACTCGGAGAAAAAGGAGCAGTTCTCCTAGACCCGAACGGGAACCCGAGGCTCAGGGCTAGACCCAGCCAAACAACGGAAACCCCGAGCAGGGGATGCGGAGACGTCTTCACACTAGCCTACGGCCTATTCCTCTGCGCCACATGGGACCCCCGGAAAGCATTCATAGAAGCACTAATAACAAGCATGTACTACGCACTAAATCAGCCAGCACAACACACATACAAACCCGCCTAATAAGAACATATTGAGAGCCTGTGCCCTAAATCAAAATAACTATGTAATTGCGTACTAATGCGGCCTAGTCATACCACAGCAAAGCCTAACCGTAAGGTAGGAGGGATCCCCCGATTCATACCACCAGTATATATTACTCGTCCCATTATTGACGATTTCAACAAACGGCGTAGTATACAGCGTGTCATCTCTAATAGACTTATAGAAATAGACCTCTAACTCTGAAGACCATACTTTATACATATCGAACACAATACGAGTACTTACAATCGGTACATCACCATGATAAGGAGTATAACTACTTGTGAACTCATTGTCATCATGAAAGAATATTGTAACACTCTGATTTCTCGTAATCAGCGAACAACTATGCTGACAAACGGTAGGAGGCGAATACATAGTAGTCTCATTCAGAATACCATCTATCGCTCCAGCTCCAGACCTATGAACACCATAGAGGCTGAACAGACCGGGGTAAATTAGCCAGTAAGAGTAACATCCAAACGAGGAAAAACTGCATTCTCTACTCCATTCATAGGTGTATTTAACATCGAAATACAGCCTATCTTTATAAGGGCCAGCTAAGGGACTCGTCGACGTTGTCGCAGAGGAAGCTACCAGTTTCTTGCCAATACCCATCCAGTCAACCTGTGATTCGGGCTTAACAGCAGGCCCAGCGTCAAAGTCGCCGAAAGCCCCGATGTAAACTGCGGAAAGTGGCCATTCTGCAGTTATGCCATACCTAGTTTTAGCGGACCACGTAGAGTAGAGCCACGGCCCCCTCACAAAGGTTACACAGCTTCCTCTTCTATAGGCTCCCTGCTTGTATTCTTTTTGTGTGAACGTGCAGTGTAACTGGTTAGATGAGGATGACGGTGTGATGACATTATCCCTCTCGTTCGTCTGCTTGGGACTTTGTTTACTTGGATATATGTCTTTCCTGTAGATGATCTTGTTCGGATACACTTCCACTACTTTGCCCCACTTTAATGTTGTAGTATTGCCGTTCTTGCATAGGAGAGCCACGAAGAACTCCTGAGGCTCGTAGTAGTGGTAGGTCTTTGTTCCACCACCATAGCTTATGTATTCGAAAGATTTGACAACATAAGCGTTTAAGACCTTCTCGACCTCAACTACAGTCCCAGGCCTGTGGACTCCTACGTATACTTTCTCGGTATAACCATCATAGGTAGGGTTAAGCATAGATGAAAACCTTCTCACTAGGACAAAACATTTACCTTTACCTTCCCTGGGAATGTGAATGTCGAGCTTAATCAACACCTTAGGCTTGTATCTAACTAAGTTAGTTACAACTACTTTGGTCTCATTAATCGATACAGCGACAATAGGTGTCATAAAAGCAACAATTATGAAGATAGTTAAAAATAAGCGTGGCCTCTCCAAGACAAGGCACCTTCATAATTATATACATAGGTTTTTATCTTCATATAAACACCTCGAATTTTACTCAATATCCATGTAATACTTTAGGATACATTGTATTATAATACACTAATAGTAATAGTTGATAGTTGTTGTCTAGTAATAACTATTGGACGCAATTAAACTACATTATATTATAATATTAAACGTGGATTGACCATTACTCCATTATGGGGATGATGGAAATTGCACATTAGCCACCCCCTTGGTTCTGGGGGGATGGGCGGCCTCCACCGGTTCTGACCCTTTTTCTGTCTTTACATTACTTCGCTGATGTCGTCCCTGGTTTTATCCCGGTAGCTCCTCCATAGCTGGGTTAGCTTGACGTCGCTACCAGCTTTCTTCACATCGCAGTAGTCTATTTTAACTACAGCGGGTAGCCTGGCCATCATTCCTACTACGACTGCTTCCCCGGGGTTTAGGCCGGGTAGGAGTTCTTTTATGTTATCCGACATTTGCTCTGTTGATCTCTGAACGTAGCTCATGTCTGTGGGTTCTACTATTCGGAGTATTATCTTGTTGTTGGTCTGGCTTAGTACTTCGGGGTCAACGTTCTTCGGTCTCTGGCTTACTAGTGTTATTCCTAGCTGGAACTTCCTGCCTTCCCGGGCTATTCTTGAGGCCCAGTACTTGGTTAGGGTGTAACTGTTCGCGGGTACGAGTATGTGCGCCTCCTCTATTATAGCTA
>JALWGO010000275.1 GCA_027038805.1 Thermoprotei archaeon | reverse complement strand
TAGCAGTATGAGGATGTGGTCAGATATACCATTGATAAATCCTGAAGTAAATGCTGTTCATATTGATATAATAGAGCAGCAGCAAAGAAATAGAAGGGTGGCGTGGCTACATTGTGAAAGTACCTAATTGTTCTACAGCTATATTGACGCTCGCATTAAAGCCGCTCTATGACGAAGTTGGCTTGAAGCGTGTGTAGTTGTGGTTACTATGCAGTCTTTGAGTGGTGCTGGTCTAAAGGGTGTTCCATCGATGCTAATACTAGATAATATAATACCATATATAGGTGGAGAAGATGAGAAGATTGAAAATGAGACATTAAAGATCCTTGGAAAAATGACTAGGAGCGGAATTGAGGAAGAAAACTTCGGTGTTACGGCTAGCTGTAATAGAGTAATGGTTCTCGAGGGTCCTTAGAAAAACGTCTTCGTGGAAACCAAGGAGGAAATAGAAGTTGAGGAAGCTTCCAGAATTCTCAGAGAATTTAAGGGAAACAAAATTAAGGGATATAATTACCGTCAGCTCCTAGGGGACCAGTAATCGTATGTAGTGAAGATGATAGGCCTCAGCCAAGACTAGACCGTCTTGCAGGAAATGGTATGAGTGTAGTTGTTGGCAGAATCAGAAGGGATAAGGTATTAAATGGGCTAAAGCTCGTAGTTTTAGGTCATAACACTATTAGGGGGCTGCAGGAACGGCTTTACTTATAGCAGAACTACTAGCTTATAAGAGTTTAATATAACACGCTGTTCTTTTATTATTTCTTCTCTCATATGTTTAATCTAGTATTAACTTGACAGTTTTAATACAGCAATACTAATAGTTCAGCTCTAGTGCAAAGTAATGAGTAGGAAGTAGGCCAGCAATGGATAAGCGTGTATGGAGATGCTAGACTCCATAATATTATTTACTGGTGCTCTTGGCATAGGATTTGTATCGGCTATAACTGGAATCGGGGGAGGAAGCCTACTTGTACCATTTATGGTTCTCTTGCTCGGCTATGATGCGAGAGTAGCTATTGCGGCAAGCCTCCTATGTGTAATAATAACATCTTCATCAGCAGCTAGTGAATATATACAAAAGAAAATGGTTGATTTCAAGATGGCTCTCTTCCTCGAACCAATCACTACCCTTGGTGCAATAGCGGGAGCCCACATAACGCTATCCCTACCGACAAACTATGTTGAAGGTGTGTTTGGCGCCATGCTCTTATATGTATCTATAACAATGCTTAGAAAATCACTAAAAGAAGCTACAGCCACACATGAAGAAAAGAATACGGGTATCGATAATATACCGTGGAAGCGTAAACTAGCTGGCTTACTAGTTTCTTTTATTGCTGGTTTAACTTCTGGCATGCTTGGTGTTGGTGGTGGTGTATTAAAGGTACCAATATTAACACTCGTTATGGGAGTACCAATAAAAATCGCAGTCGCTACAAGTTCCTTCATGATAGGCTTAACTGCAGCAAGCGGCGAAGTGATATACATTGTTAAAGGTCTTACCGACCCTGGAATAGTAGCACCGCTAGCTCTCGGAATAATACCGGGAGCAACACTGGGTGCTAGATATCTTGGTAAGATAAAAGCACGATATGTTAGGCTAGTCTTCTCACTATTACTCCTATATGCTTCTATTAGAATGCTCTTCTCAATAATATAAGCAATAATGTGATGAAACATGTTTGACATAGTCGCCAAGATCCTAAGATACGGGGCAATCATAGGGTTATCAATAGTTATCATAGGATTAATAGTTGAAAACTTAACCAATCATCCCACAGTAGCCATTATAGGATTGTACTCAATAATTTCTATACCAATAATCTCACTATTAACTATAAGCATACAATTACTACGCGAAAGAGAATACTTATACTCAGCTCTCTCAGTACTAACTATAATCGTTATCATAACATCCATATTATTATCCATATACGAGTAAGTAGGGCTCATCATGTTAATACATATGCCGCTCAAGATAGGATAGTCTAATAGTGAATAAATCTTACAAACCATTGCTGTAGGGAAACAAGCAAAGGAGATAAAAAAGAGTAAAAAGAATGCTTAAACCTACATGGTGTATTATTCTATGAAAATTGGGAAAAACATGTATAAACGATGAATAATCCATAGCTGTATTCTATAACTTACGATATCGTTTTAGGTAAACTTCATGAAATATATCTGATATGCAACTAGTACCAGGCATAATTGCACAAAAAGAAGCAAACATACTAGGATACCGTTAAGAAACTAATTGATAGACCATCAAAAATAATTTCCGGAGGAAAACTGTTAATGTCTTTTAATGCTATAAATGAGTGGAAGCAAATATGCATATGGGAATCACCAAGTGCAGAATCATTCATTAGACTATTTGACGCATTGAAGGATATTGGGATCGCAACGGAGATAATACCTGTAGAAGATTTAAGCAAGGCTTTAAGTAGGTGGGAAGCATCGATATAAGGCTAATTTACTAGTTTTTGTGATGTAACCCTAACGAGTACTTAGGCTCTATAGGGTTGCATTTAATGGTTTTCTAATACTTCTTAATATAATAGCAATTGAAGAAGAGATTATCATAGTCGTTCCTACTATTTGTAACAGACTATATCTTTCTCCTAGAATTATGGAGGCTAGTATTATAGCAGAAACAGGTTCTAATGTTGCTATAACGGATGCATCCAATGCTTTTACGGTTTTCATCCCCTTTAAGTATATTATCAGGGCTAATCCTGCGCAAACACAACCACTCCATAGCAAGGCGAGAAAAGCAGTAATATCTAGCCCTATTCTAGGATTGACTAATAAAGCTATCAACAACAATATGGGAATAGAAGCTAAAGTAGGCTGAACCATTACCTCCCATACACTATAACCCCTACCATAGAATAATCTTACTGCTATTATAGTAATAGCATACGTCAACGCCAGCAACATACCGATAATAAACCCTGTAATCGATGAGATCTTGAGTGTTGGATTCGATGAAATATATGCGCCAGCTACAGCAATTACTGAAAGGAACATGTCTATTAAAGATGCTTTCTCTTTAATAATTAAAGGTGATAATAATGCTACTAATATGGGTGCAGTATATAGAAGCGAAGCTGTAATCCCTGCGCCATTAACAGATATCGATACAACATAAAGTATTCTAAACAACACTATAACAGTAGATCCATAAACTAATAGATCCTTATGTATGCTCTTAAGCCCTCTTCTCCCAGAATATACTATTAGAACAATGCCACCAAGAAGAGAAGTCAACGATGCTGCAACCAATCTGCTTACTCCATGGTCTAACACGTAAAAAATAGCTATACCCGTAGATCCCCATAGTATTGCTGCAATAGCCACAAAGACGTGACCAGTAAAACGATTCATCTGACTTCTACTTAAAAATAAAGACAAAACAGTAAATAAATTCTAAACTAATGAGAAGATAACAATAAAAGGTAAAAGCTAAGTAAATAAGAATATCTCAAATAAAATAAAAGTAAGCAAACGTTACAGTTATTCAATAAACACATAAATCAAATTATTTTAAATGAAAAGACAAAAATTTTCAGCCCGAACATTGTTTTACAAGATTATTACACAATACTTAACTTAATATTACAAGTATAATGTATTGCTGAAAGAACAATAATATTGTATGAAACCCGTTACCAGAGTAATTACATTATTAACCGACGCAGGAGATAACGAGCCGTACTCGCTAGTATTGAGGAAGTCATAATAAGGATTTGCCCCAATACTAGGATTGTAACTATTTCTAATAGTATTCCCATATATTATCAGATTGCTTCAAAGACTTTATAAAGGACTTTTTACCTCGAAAAAAGAGTCAAGAATCAATGTGCATAGATGTAATAACATTGTAGCTACTGTGGTTTTTGAAGAATCCTTCTTCAATGTGCGTGAAGACACTCTTATACTTTATGAGAATAGTTATAGGCTAGTAGAATTAGCTGTAAATGAGGAATCATCACAACAATTGTTACAAG
The DNA here is from genome assembly GCA_027038805.1 of Thermoprotei archaeon. Classification (GTDB taxonomy): domain Archaea; phylum Thermoproteota; class Thermoprotei_A; order Sulfolobales; family WANQ01; genus JALWGO01. The sequence continues at coordinate 19,753 of JALWGO010000275.1, read as the reverse complement.
TTAGTCGTGGGGATTTGGTAAGAATAGATATGGGGTCATAAACCTATTAGACGACCTTAGATGCTATCTTCTCGAAATATTTCATGTATATTATGAGGAATATTATTCCTCTTAGATAAACATCTATGAACATGGCTATCCATGCTCCTATAACGCCTAGGGATCCTATAAGTAGTGCTGCTGGTAGAACTCTGAACAAATATAGACCTGTAGCATTAAGAATCATTGGTATGAGTGTATTTCCACCACCCCTTATAGCTCCTCCAAGAGTCATAGCTAGTGCTAGGCCTGGTTCGCTGAACCCTGCTAGTATAAGGTATATTCTAGCTAAAGATGCTACATCGTTATTCGGTGCAAAGGGTGCTACAAGAATATGTGCTGTTAGCGCAACTATTACTCCAAGAATAGCCATTATAGATGCTGATATCTTAGTGGCTTCTAAACCTATACGCTTTCCCTCAAGGATATTACCGGATCCTATTCGTTGTCCAACAAGAGATGCTGCTGCCACTGAGAACGCAAATCCAGGCATGTATATGAAGCTTTCTATTCTAATACCTACTTGATGTGCAGCTAGAGCAGTACTGCCACATCTAGAAATAAATGATATGTAAGCATTATTCCCTACGGAAAATACTAGTCTCTCTAATGCAGCTGGTGCTCCAATCTTTAACACCTTTAACACATGCCCGTACTCTAGTGACACCTGGGGTAACAGTGATAGTTTATTAAGAAAGAATAGTTCTAGCGGTAACATGTATATTATAGATATTATTGTAGCTAGAGCTGCACCAACTACTCCGAGAGCTGGGAAGCCAAATAATCCGAAAATAAGTATTGGATCGAGAATCATGTTTAGTAATGCACTTGAGAGAACTGTTATCATGGAGTATTTTGTAGCACCAACTGCTCTTACTACAGAATCCATTGATACTGCTACTAAGAGGAAGGGTAAACCAATAATCCTTGTATTAAAATATAATAGAGTAGTTTCTACTAGTTCTCTATCGGCTCCAACTACGAGCCCAACTATTAGTGGCGATATGAGGCGTACAATTAATGCTATAGTCAACGCTAAAGTAAAACCTATGATAATCGACTCACCTAGAGCTCTACGTGCCCTTTCAATCTCCTTAGCACCATAGCTTTGAGCAGTAAAAACTAGTACTCCTGTACTAAATAATGCAACTACTACAAAGAATAGCCATGAAATATACGAGCCTGCACCAACAGCAGCAAGCGCTATTGTGCCAAGTCTTGAAACAAAGTATGTATCTGTTATAGAATACAAACTATCTCCGAGTTCACTAATAACCATTGGCCATGCTATTCTCAGTACCTCTCTTGTTAAACCTTTTTCTTTGTTCAAGTTTTATCGCATACAATTTAGTTTGAATACAACTTATAAGCTATCACGTTATAATGCTTTGAAAAATATAAAATTTATACAATTATTTATTTGTACTGTTAGAGATTTCCCTTAAAAATCAGTCTATATTTATATATGAAAGGCCGGGAGAGAGCCTTTCATCCCAACCCCTAGTCGGGGGTGTCTAGGCTCCACTCAGTTAGAATTACTAATAATTATAGCTTATAAATGAGCCGGTTGTAAACAGTTATAACTTATCTTAAACTCAACGGCGTTAATGAGTCCTTTAAGTAATGGTGAACATAGATGATAATGGGTTTCGGGGCTTTTGTATCCTATTTGGAACATATACCATTACTGGTAAGAGTTTTAATTATAGGGTCTATTCCAGCCATATTAACAACTCTTGGTAGTATTCCAATATTCTTTGGTTTAAAATTAGAGGAAAAAATAACTGACGCTGGTATGGGTTTTGCTGCTGGAGTAATGACTGTTGCTTCTTTCACTAGCTTGTTAATACCGTCAATAGAGATCGGAGGAATAATCATTAGCATCATAGGGTTTGTACTTGGAGTAGTAATCGTGAAACTCTTAGACTTGCTTATACCTCACATGCACATAACGAAGGGTTATGAGGGAGGGATCCATCCAGTTAAATTAAAGAGGGCATGGCTTATAGCTTTGGCAATGATAATACACAATATACCTGAGGGCATGGCTGTAGGCGCTGCCGCAACCTATAGTCTCGTAGACGGCCTTGTCCTGGCAGTAGCCATAGGTCTTCAAGATGTCCCGGAGGGACTAGCTGTAGCTCTACCTATAGCCGCTGCCACGGGTAATAGGAGGAGAGCATTCGCTATAGGCTCTTTTAGTGGTATAATAGAGACCTTCGCCGCCATTATACCACCATTACTGGTAGGCCTAATACCAGTAATGCTCCCGTTAATGTTAGCACTTGCTGCTGGAGCAATGATATACGTTGTTGTACATGAGATAACCCCCGATATATACGGACACGGACACGATGAGCCAGCTACACTTGGATTCTTCTTAGGATTCATTATAATGCTTATACTAGACTCAGTTCTCGGCTAGAAACATAAGTATACTTAAAGTGTAAGATGAGAATAGAGTGTGGAAAATATTCTCTAAATTAAATGTAGTTTTACATATTCTGCTATTTCGTTATTAGAATCCTATGAAGTCTTCGGGCTTTGGTGGTTCTGGTGGTAGTCCTTTCCTCTCTCTTATCTTTCTTACAACCTCCATTAGGAGGCTTTCTGGGACCGGTGCCCATCTACTGAATTCTGTTCCCCAGAATGCTTTTCCTGCTGTTGCTCCTCTAAGCTCGCTTGCTAGATCGAAGCTCTCTGCTACTGGGATTTCTGCTATTATTCTAGCTAGTGCCCCTTGTTGTGTTACTGTTATTATTCTTCCACGCCTCTTTGTTATTACTGCTGTAATAGCACCAATATAATCCATTGGCGTTCTTATATCTAGTTTCTGTAATGGCTCTAGAATTGTTGGTTTTGATGTAAGCATTCCGGCATATATAGCGTTTCTTACTGCTGGATATATCTGTGCTGGGCCACGGTGAGCAGGGTCTTCGTGGATTACAGCGTCATGCATTATTACTTTGACGCCTCTTACTGGCTCCATTGCGAGAGGTCCCTCCCTCATTGCTAGTCTAAAGCCTTGTATTATGGTGTCTCTTACTTCTCTTAGATGCTGCACACCAGTGGTCATGTCTACGAAGACGTTTATGTTCTCGTCGATTGCCCATATTCTTCTAGCCTCATCATAATTCCAACCAGCCTTATCTCTGAGAATCTTTGCACGTGTCTTGGGGTCCAAGTCTTCTGTTACTATTCCTTCCTGGATGAGCTTTATGGTCTCCTCGTTCAATGGTTCTACACTAATGTATAGCTTGTTATGCTTGTTCGGTGACTTGCCTTCAAATACCTTGCTCTTAGCACGTATTGTTTCACGGTATACTACTACTGGTGGGCTTGTTATTACTTCGAGACCAAAGTTCTCCTTTAGTAAGGTTAACGCTATTTCTAAGTGTAATGGCCCCATACCGGATAGTAGGTATTCTCCTGTCTCCTGGTTTATCTTTACTACGAGGTTGGGGTCTTCTATGCTCATCTTCCTTAGAGCGTCTATTAGTTTTGGTAAGTCTCTAATATCCTTTGGCTCTATTGCTATTGTTACTACGGGTTCTGATACATATCTTAGTCTCTCGAAGGGTACCATTACGTCCTTGTATCTAATATCTACTACTGTTTCGCCAGCTCTAGCTTTATCTAATCCGAGAGCTGCTGCGATGTTACCAGCCGGTATTTGGCCTACTACTTCTCTATCGGGTCCCATGTAGATTCCGACTTGTAGTACTTTCTGCTTGATTCTTCCCCCAACTAGCCATACCTCTACTCCTGACTTCAAGGTACCTGATAGAACTCTACCAGTTGCTACTAGACCTGCGTGGGGATCTAGTCTCATGTCATTGATTAGATATACAAGTGGTCCGTTGGGATCTGCTTCTAGCATTGCTTTACCGATTTCAGTGTTTATGTCTCCCTTCCATATCTTTGGTATTCTGTATCTTTGTGCTTCTCTGGGGTTTGGTATGAATTTTATAACCATTTCTAGTAGGGCTTCGTGTAGAGGTGCTACTTTATTGGCGAATTCTTCTACTGCTTCTTTGCCTCTACGATAAGCATCTATTATATCGCCTATTTTTATACCCTTCTTCTGCGCCATTGGTATAGTAAAGCCCCATTTATCCTTGGCTGCACCAAAAGCCACGTTACCAGCTACAGGATTTATCTGCCACTTCTCTTTAAACTGTGGTTCACCATACATGTCTATTAATGCGTTTACTTCCTTAATTATCTCAACGAATCTCTGCTGTATTTCGCTAGGCGATAGGCGTAGCTCTTTGATTAAACGGTCTACCTTGTTTATGAATAAGACTGGTCTTACTCTTTCTTCAAGGGCTTGCCTTAGCACTGTTTCTGTTTGTGTCATAACTCCTTCTACTGCATCCACAACAACTATTGCTCCATCAAGTACTCTTAGGCTTCGAGTAACCTTTCCGCTAAAGTCTACGTGGCCTGGAGTATCTATTAGGTTTATAACGTAAGGCTTATGCTCATACTCGTGGTAGAGGCTTATGTTAGCAGATTTTACCGTAATCCCACGCTTCTGCTCTACATCTAAGTAGTCCATTGCTAATGCTTGGCCAGCTAGACGCGGTGATATTATACCAGCAGCTGCTAGCAATGCGTCTGATGTCGTAGTCTTACCGTGGTCTACGTGTGCTATTATACCTATGTTTCTTATCTGCTCTAGGTTTTGCATTATCTTGAGTATTTGCTCTACTGCCTTAACACGTCTAGGCATATCTTATACACCACTATATCTCCTAGGTGATTAACAGCCTTGCTATCCTCTACAGAGTACAGACTTATAAACTCATTCACTCATCTCTAGAGAAAATAATTAGCTTAGAACTCTAATCTTGTGTTATCTCTTTTACCTCACGTCGACTAGCATATTTCCTTTCTTCCAGCAATTCTATCAATAACTCGAATACCTTCCCTAACAACTCCCAGGCTCCTACATTATAGCCAGTATATCCTCCGGCAGCATCATGCCCTCCGCCGCTCCCACCGAAATAATTTGAAAGCCTGGAAAGCAAATCCCTTCCTAAATGAATCCCCGTTTCCTCGATGAAGTAGGAGCTTGCTCTAGCAGTAAGTCTTACCTCGTTCTTATCTATTTGGTTAGCCACGAAAACAACATCTGAACCTAACTCTAGGAGGCTGCGTGCAACACTGGCTTCAAAGGCTCCTACTTCAGTTAGTGATACTATCACGTTTTTTACTCTGTAGTGCTTAGCACGCATTGAGGCTTTTAAACGGGCTATTCTCTCAGATATATCTGGTCTGATATTAAATAATTGGATTATTTTAGAATAATCTACACCACTATCAACTATATCAGCTACTATTCTAAAGGTTATTGGTTTAGCTATTATAAAACGCTTTGAATCAAACACTATGCCAGACAGTAAAAGTTCAAGGACATGTGTACTAAATGTAATACCTAGGTTTAATCCTACGACATATACTATTTCTGATGTAGATGAAACCATACTAGTCTTTATTTCTAGGAGAGCTTTTTCTCCTAGATCCCCTCCCTCATGGTGATCTACTATAACTATATCCTTTTTAAGGACATTATCCGAGTATTTGCCCAATTGTGTTGATGACGAAGTATCAGCTATAATGTATAAGTCAGCCTCGTCTACCTCGTCGGAGGACGCTATGTCTATTTCTAGTGATGATACTATTCTTTTTGAGAGACTATTAAGTCCTTCAGGAAACATTACGATGGGATGTATCCTTGTTTTCTGTAGTATTATTTCCTTTAAACCGATAACCGATGCTAAAGCGTCTGGATCAGCATTTTTATGTGTTATTATACCTATTCTATTGTACTTTTTCAGAAGCTCCTCTAGTATCTGTATCTTCTCTCTTATCTCCTTTAGCATATTTCATTAACACCTCTTCTATTCTCCTATAAGCCTCTCTTACTGCTTCATCTACGAGGGAGTCGTAGTTTATTCTTCCCCTACTTTTACCTATTACCTCGACTTCTACTCTTATCCTTAGGACATCAGTTATATCTAGAGATAAGGTGATATTGAGCTGTTCTAAGCGGCTTCCCAGTTTATTAAAAATATATTCTCTTATATATGATTCCATTAGGCTTGCTATTTCCTCTAGCTTGTTTATGGTTATAGTATTCAGGTCTAACCCTAGCTCTACTACTTTAGACATTTTTAACCAGCTTGTCCTCGAAGAGTTTTCTCATACGATTGATATGTTTTCGCGAGCATTTCCTTTAGCTTAGCTTGTACTTCTTCTAACTGTCTTCTTACTTCTTTCTCTTGTTTTTCTAATGCTTTAAGCCGTAGTTCTAAGAGTTCCTTCTTTTCTTCTAGTTCTTTTTTAACGTCTTCCTTACTGGTCTTGATAAGGATATGTCCTACAGCCTTGTATAATTCCTCGTTCTCACTTACTTTTTCCAGTACGGTTAATATCCTATTTATTTCTCTTAACTCGGTTTCCACAGTTGCTTTCTCTGTTAGGATTTGTGTGAGAGTGTTCTGTAATTGTTGGTACTTGGTTACATATGTTTGCGCTTCTGGGGGAAGTCTCTCAGCCATCATGTATTCCTCCTAACTATGTCTATCGTGTTAGATAGTGCGTGGACTAAATATAAGTATCCGTTTAATATTGCTCTAAGAGAACTAATATCTCGTGCATAGATGTTTAGTACTACACAGTTATCGTTTAAGTCTAAGTAAACTTCTCCTCTCTCCTTAGAAGGTTTGCTCTTTACCTCAGGTATAAGTGACCTATAAATCGTCTTTACTATTGCTTCGTTATCCACACATATGTTAAGGTATGCTCTTATTTGCTTCATGATCTATTACTCTCGTAATCTTTATTAGTGGTCCTCCAAGCCGTTTTGTTGAAGGATTTATAAAGAATAGTTTTATTATTTTTTCTCTATTATCCCACTTGGGAATAGCTAAAACATCTATTTCGCCAGCTGCTTCCTCAATGGTTCCTAAATGCATTTTCACATTGAATGCCTTCACGAATATATCGATAAACTCTTCTTCTAATCTATGGGATGCTTGGCCTGCATATATAGCGAGAATTCTAGGATTGTATATTCTAACTGCTTCAACAGTTTCTCTTGAGAGCCTAACTCCTCGTATATGAAATGATGCTAGAGGTTTTAGTTTCTCGTTATCGTAATCTATCCCGTATACGTCGATACCAGCTGGGTTACCTTTATACTCTCTTAGAATTATTAGTCTAGAAGCCTTTAGCTCTATTGCATCATATAATAGGTCTTCTATCTTTTTCTTGCCCCTATTAATCTTTTTAGCATTAGGTAGAACTGATGTAAGGTCTTTTAAGAAACTTCTAAGTCTACGTGAAGGCTTGTGAGACGTTGTTATGAGGTATACCATTACTACTATCCTTGCGCGAAGAACCTTACTCTTCCGTCTTTATTAGCTGTGGGAAGTACTTGTTTAAACCAGTTCTGGGTACATATGCTCCACCAGCCCAAGTGGCACCACATTTCTTACACATCCATAGACCAACGCTAAGCCTTACTACCTTACCCTTGGTTTGACAGAAGGGGCAAACATGATCCGCGTATCTTCTCTCGAGTATTTCCTTTACTTTCTTTCTAAGAGTAGATCCATAACGTGCTCCATATCTACCAGCAATACCTACAACTCTTGTTCTTCTAGCCATATCCTCCAAACCTCTACTAAGTTGTCTCGGACTGGGACATGATATTATTAAAGGGGGTTAAAAATACTATTATCAATAAAAGGAGATTACATTTTAACATATTCTGATAAAATACGGTGTAGCTCGTTACCAGCCTTTAATGCTAGCGATGCTGCTTTTTCCACTTCTTCTATTGTAAAGTCTCCTGGACCCATCTTCTGTATACCGGCTATTCTACCGTCTTCTGATACTGATATAGCTATCTTAGCGTCAAGTACTAATTCCTCGTCTTCTGTTGGATCTACTAGTAGGTGTTCTCCGAGTTTTCCTACTGTTACCGTTACAACACGGTGATTTAATGGTAGACTGCTTGTCTTTACTTTTTTATCAACCTTTACTTCGTTTTCACCAACCTCTACTTTAGGTATCTTTGTAGTCATTAGAGCGGCCATAGCCGCTAAAGCGCTTGCATCAAGTAGGTTGCCGTCGTGATTTAGTATGTAGATATCAACCCAGACAATCCATACTTTCTCTCCGGGTATTAGCGCGAGTTTTTCTAGGTCTATTACTCTTATTTCTCTTAAGCTTCTATCTATAACTCTTGCCAACTCGATAGCGTTTTCATCGGGTGGTCCTGGCTCAAAGGATGGTGATGCTAGAGGAACGAATTCAGCGTTAACTGTTAGAACTCCCTCGTTAGGAGTATCGGGGAAAGGTGTACCTACCTCCATTTTTACTCCTACAAGTACGACAGTATTCCCTAGTTTAACTAGTGCTGAACCCTCTGCTTTTGGCACGTAGTTTGTCTCAATAACTATCTTTCTATATTCATCTAATCTTCTACCATCTAGTCTTAAACCCTTAGCTACTAGTGATTTTATTGACTCCTTCTTTAATCTGGGTAATATGGGTATATTTGAGGGGGTTGTGGACATTTCTATCACTCCTCTAAGCTTACTTCAACATATCTTTTACGTAGGGCTTCTCTCTGGAGCTTGTAGATTTCCTTAATACCCTTCTCTGCGAGCCTTAGTGCCTCCTTGAATTCTTCAGGTGTTAGCACACCATTTAGTTGTAGTAGTGTTATCCTTCCTAGTGTCGGCATCATTGCAACGGGCATGTCTGCTTCACCAAACTCGTCTTCAACTTGATCTATATCTAATACGAGAACACCGTCAACTTTTCCTACAGCTACTCCCGCTACTAGATCTCTAATAGGTATTCCTGCATCTGCAAGTGCTAGCGATGCCGCCGTTATACCTGTTGTTCTCGTACCTCCATCTGCTTGTAATACCTCTATGAATATGTCAATTGTAGCCCTTGGATACAGTTCCGAGAATATTACTGGTTCTAGAGCCTCTCTTATAACTTTTGATAACTCTATTTCTCTTCTAGATGGTGCAGGACTTTTCCGTTCCTCAGTAGAGAAAGGAGCCATATGATAGCGGCATCTTATAACAGCTCTATCCGGCAAAGACATATGGCGTGGATGTAGTTCTCTTGGGCCATAGACTGCTGCTAAAACCTTGGTTTTCCCAAATTCTACTAGAGCCGAACCATTAGCATTGTTTAATACTCCTACTTCCATTTTAATAGGTCTTAGCTCGTCTGGTTTCCGTCCGTCATGGCGTAAGCCATCTTCTCTGATTAGTTTTATATCTGCTTTCTTACCCATGTTATAATCCCCTTCTCGCTTTCTCCTCTCTTATGAAGTTTCTTGTACGGTCGGTTAGACCTGTTGTATGCGCCTCTGCTTCTATTTTCTTTAAGGCTAATATTAGTATATCTTCTAGTTCCTTATTACTACAGTTTATCCATATCCTACCATTCTGTGCCACTACTATATCACAGCCTGTTTCGTTCATCAACATGTTTATCATTGTCCTCTTCTTACCGATTACCCTCGGTACTTTAGATACTTGTATCTCAACTATTCTTCCATGCACTATTTTCCCTAATCCTCTATCCTTTATAGTTAACACAGGATTATGTACTCTATCAAACAAACTTATCTTTGCTAGAACATAGTCTCCTACATCAAAGTATTTCCTTAAGTCATCTTGTATGGGGTTGAACTGTCTATTTAATGCATCACTCGCATTCATTATTGCCCTATAGGGCGCTCTTATATCAACAATCCAATTAGTGATACCTACATCAATGATTAAGCCTATTACAAGATCTCCTACTTTTGGTAGATAGAAGCCTTCTAGTGGGATTATGTTTAACTTGTTGTCTTCTACTGACGCTAAACCTATTATTGCAGAATAATACTTTTCTCCAACCTTATAGATATATGGTGATTGCGCTTGAACGTCTCCTTCCGCTAGTAGTTCTCCGGGTAGCACTAGTTGTCTATTCTCAACATATACTTTACCTTTAACGGTTTCCGTGCTCAACTACTACACCTTTTACTTAGCCTACGTGTGTTATCCTTATTTCTGCTTCTCCTCTAGTTAATGAATTTATCTTGCCTATTACCTCATTCTGCATACCCGCTGGTATCTCTAATTCAACTATAAGCGAGCCATCGTTTTTCCATTCAGTCTTTTTGACCTCGCCGAGCTTTGGTATTTGCGAGTATATTCTACCCGAATAAGCTGGTGGAATACGTATTAGTAGTATTGCCTTAGCGATTTTTATTGGGAGTATTCTGCTTATAGCCTTTATAACGTTCATAGCTTGCTTTTCAACATCAAGGAATGGATCTATTCCTACTCGGGCCTGCTCCATTGCTAGTTCAATCCGCTTGGGAGGTATTGGTGCTTTAGTTCTCGGGTCAATAGCGTTTCTTGATATAAATGTTATTATCTGCTTACGTTTAGCTTCTATCAGTTTTCTACGCTGCTCTGTTGTAAGCTGTATTTCACCGCGTTTAACTATTTCTACAGCAATCTTCCTAACATCAGTTGTTCCAAAGATCTTCTTTAATGCTTCAGGAGAGGCTTTCAGCCCCTTCCGAGCATCCTTGTACACATAGTCTCCAATCAATAGGTCGTCGAGGTTAACCTTCTTACCTTCTCTCAACTGCATAGCTAGTTCAGGATTAACAAGCACTTCAAATACTTGCCCGCCTACTTCAAGTCTCGCTATTACATAAGGCCTTGACATATCTTTGCACCTTAGAATACCATATATCTAGTAGTATATAGCGTCTTAATAGTCTATTTTACCAATAACTCTAGTCCTAGAAAAATACCTAGAACAGTATCCTTCCAAATATATTTGTTTAATAGAAGAGACTAGAATTAGAGAGACCTTTTTACTCCAACTTGCTCATATATTCTTCTATTTCTTTTGTTGAAAGCTTCTTGAATCTACGTTCATCTACAGTTATGTATCCTATCTCGATATTACCAGCTGTTAGCTTGCCCTCAATCGATGAAGCCAGCGTTTTAAGACCTAGGAGTATTGTTTCCTCTAATCCTAGATCATAGTTATAGTTCTTTTCTAGGAAATCACTTGCTGTCTGACCACCAGATCCTATTGCAACTGCGAAATATGGTGTTACCTGGCCTCCGGGTTCTGTCATGAGGAGTCTTGTCCCACGGTCATCTACGCCTGCAAATATTAGCGCTACTCCAAAAGGTCTTACACCCGCATGCTGAGTGTAAGCTTGCTTTATATCTGCAATTGTCTTAGCGAGATAGTCTATTGATATGGGCTCGTCGTAGAGGAGTCTGTGCCTAATTGATACTATACGAGCAACATCAATTAGCACTCTACCATCAGATGCAAATCCCGCAAAGGTTGCTCCTACGTGATCGTCTACTACAAATATTTTCTCAAGACTATCAACATCGAGTAAGGGGTTGAGTTTTCTTTTCTCGACTGCTAGCAGAACTGTACTCTTAGTTCTAATACCTAGAGTCGTCCAGCCTCTTCGCACTGCCTCGAAGGCGTATTCTACTTGATATAGTTTACCGTCAGGAGAGAATATTGTTATAGCTCTATCATAACCCATTGCTGGAGGACCAAAAGCCATGTAATCTCACCACATTACTTTGGGTACCTATTATCCCGGGAAACCTTAAGTTTAATCCCCTAAAAACTTTATGTGGAAAGAATGTGTCTGCTGGTAGTCCCTTCTTCATCTATTATCCGCAAAGTCGGGGAAGTCTTCATCCACGTAAACATGATATTAGCCACTTATTAGTATCAGTTAGTATCAGATCGTCGCGAGGCTTTCATCCCTTAATGGTCTTTTTGGAGCGGCTTCATCACTAGTACTTAGTGCTGAGTTAGAGATTTTATTTTTTCTCTAGCTTTCCTTATAGTACCGTGCGTAGATAGAGGCACTATTAAAACCCGGCTTTCACCGATTACTCTAATTAGTCCGAGAACCCCTATCAGTATTTTGTATGCTTTATTATTCGATCTTATTATACCAATACCTCTTTCCTCATCATAGTCTACTAGCATGTATGAAGAATCTGCTAATCCTTTTACACCCATGATATCTTTTACCGTACTTCTTATTGCATGATCTAGCTCCTTTCTGGATACTTGTTTCTCCGCTACTATTCTAAATACAATGTATCTCCTCCTAGGTTTTTTCTTTGATTCAATTATCTTTGTTAATCGATCAAGGACTCTTGGGTAAGCTTCAAGTATCTTTATTATACTTGATACCCTCTTAATTGCTCTAATTGAGACTATTAGCGAGAATAATGAGATTACTATAGCCGTTAATGATAGTAATAATATGATTGTGTCCATTTCTCTATCCCTATTCTTTACCTATAATTGTGTTGGGCGTAAACGATATAGTATCCAATGCCTTATACTCACTTACACCATATAGCATTAGTAATCCTATTACGTGTTTGGGATGCCAGAGTTCATATACGTTACTAGCACCACTTGTTACTACTAATGGCACATCATAGCGTGTTAGTAACATCAGCTTGCTTTGTAAAGCTTTAATAAATCTCGTATTATACCGATTTAAATATATAGTTGATAATACTAGTTCGAAGGCTCCCCGAGATTTTTCAAGAAGTCTTATTTCAGATAAGTCGACGTACCTTAATGTATTCTCATCTATTGGTATGAGGTCAACTCTTCCGTCGCGAGCAGCTAGTCTGGCAACGCCATAGGACTTTGGCTTAAGTGCCACGATGTCGTATCTTTGTTTTATACCACGTAGTTTCCTCTTTGCTTCACCTTCACTAGTAGCTTCAATAGTTATTCGCTTAAGAATACGGATGCCTTTTACCTGTAAAGGTTTCTCTTTTAGTCCCTCAACAGCAATTACGTAGTAACCGAATTTCTTTAACCACAATAATAGTTTTGAAAACTCATTTGAATTAGAGTATCTTATTTTTAAGTCAACTAGTTTTCTCATCACTTCTTTGTGCCTCTTCGAGAAGTCTCTCTATTCTCTCCCTGGTTGCTGGATAGTCTATTGTTACAACTATCCTTATAACATCGTCACCTTCATATAATGTTATCTTTCCTTGCGAGGCATCTTGTTTACTAATACGCATGTATAGATGTCCTCTTTCATCAACTCTATTTTTTAGAGTTGCTTTCAATATATTTCTATCCGTATCACTTAAACTAGAAACTATGTATTTGAATACTCTATCCGCCTTTTTACCCTTTAAGCGTACTACTAATCTGGTAATGGGATTACCATAATGGCCTTCATATACTGTCTCCTCTATTTCAATGCTTCCACGATATTCTGCTGGTATTAAGGAGAGAAGGGCTTGCTTTACCTTGCTTAAATCCTCTGTAGCATGAGCAGATGTTGATAGCTCTATACGTCTAGTTTTTACGACAGTCATTTCCGATTATATCACCTATCATTAATTGAAAAGTTCTTTAAAGCTAATAAAACCAAACGAGCGTGAAAGTGTTATGGTTGTTTAGGTTTAAAGAACTAAGTTTACTGTAGGTCTCCTTTATGGTATTTCTCTCTAATCTCATCAGGAGCTATTAGTCTTGAGCCTCTACTTGCTTCATGTCTCTTCTTCTGTTCTCTCTCTTTCTGCTTCTTCTTCCACTTATGCTTTATCGTGTACTTAAGCCCCCTGCTTTTTCTAAGTCCTCTCATTTTCTTTCCAGCACTTGTTAGACCGCGAAATACTCTTCCCTTGTGTTGCTTCTCGCATATCCAGTTAATATCGGGGTCATTACATATCGATGGGTGGTGCGGGTCTACTAGTATTACTTCGTACCACTTATATAATCCGTCTTCTCCGACATAGTAGCTATTTAGTACTTCTAGGTTTGGAAACTTTCTTGCTACTCTCTCCTCCGCGATGAGTCTTAGGCTTTTTGCGGGAGAGAATCCGTAGATACCCATTCTTTTAGGTCTTCTCCCCTTATTTGGTCTAGGCTTTCTTAGACCGCCTTTTCTAACTCTTATCCTGGCTACTATGAATCCTATCTTTGCCTTATATCCTAGTTTGCGTGCTCTATCAATTCTTGTTGGCTTATCAATTCTAACAATAACAGGCTGTCTGCGCCACTCTATTAGCCTTTGCTTCATCAACTCCTTCATTTCGCCTTCAAAGGGTCTTTTCCAGAGCTGAGCTATATAGTGATACATTGACTGAGCCATCTGATGCGCACCCGTTTTCTAGCCTCCTTATACATTGCTGAGTAGAGGTTTTAAGGTTAACCTAACCTTTGATTATAGGAGGTATGATAGTTTGCCACCACCGCAACCACTTGTGGGGATTATAGGTAAAACTAATGTTGGTAAGTCTACATTCTTTGCTGCAGCCACCCTAGTACCTGTTGAAGTCTCTAATAGACCCTTTACTACCATAAAGCCAAATATAGGTGTAGGCTACCTCCGTAAGAAATGTGTTCACGTAGAGCTAGGACTACCTAAATGTGATCCAAAGAACTCTCTATGTATCGATGGGTGGAGGTTTATACCAGTTAAAATAATGGATGTAGCCGGATTAATTCCAGGCGCTCATCGTGGAAGAGGTCTTGGAAATAAGTTTATGGATGATCTACGACAAGCAGATGTATTAATACACGTTATAGATGCAGCGGGAGCAACCGATGAAGAGGGTAGACCCGTTCCCCCTGGAACCTATGATCCAATAGAGGAAGTTGAACGAATAGAATTCGAGGTAAATGAATGGTTTTATAGAATAATATCACGCGACTGGCAAAAATTTGCTAGACATGTCGATAGCGGTGGAGTGGATGTTATCGATGCTTTAACAGAACGTTTGTCGGGACTATCCATAAAGAAACACCATGTAGTCGAGACTTTGAGAAGAACAGGACTAGAGTCTAAAAAGCTCTCTACGTGGAGCGAGGAGGAATTGAAGAAGTTTGCTTATACATTACGCGAAATATCTAAGCCTATGATAATTGCTGCTAATAAAGCGGATTTACCCCAGGCTGAGGAGAACATTAGACGCTTGAGGGAACGTTACCATAATCGTATAATAGTACCAGTTAGTGCTGAAGCCGAACTAGCACTTAGAAGGGCTGCGAAGGCTGGATTCATAAAATATTTGCCTGGTGATAGAGACTTTGAAATAATAGATGAGTCTCGCCTAACACCTCGGCAGAGAAAAGGTTTAGAATACATTAGAGAACATGTGCTAAAGAAGTGGGGTTCTACTGGAGTACAAGAAGTACTTAATCGAGCCTTCTTCGAACTACTTGATATGATAACAGTATATCCAGTTGAGGATCAAAACAAGTTCACTGATCACCACGGCAATATCTTACCAGATGTATACCTAGTTAAACGAGGGACAACAGCACGAGAACTAGCCTATATGATTCATACAGATCTCGGTAAATCCTTCCTGTATGCAATTAACGCTAAAACCAAACAACGAGTTGGTGAAGACTACGTGTTGAAAGACGACGATGTTATAAAAATAGTTGCTACTCTAGCTCGTAGGTAGTTTATCATAATAGTATTCTATTTTTACCTTGAGAAACGTGTTTTTAGGTACATCCTTGTCTACGACAGCTCCGGGGGCTATCCAGGAATACGCTCCTATCTTTACACCTGGCATCAATGAAACATTTATACCTGTTTTAACGTAGCCTCCTACAATGGCGCCAAGCTTTTTCCGCTTACTTGAAATTCTCTTGCCTTTTACAGTAACTTTTACTTCCTTTTCATCAAAGCGTAGATTTGCTGTAATAGTTCCCGCCCCAAAGTTTACATTTTCACATATTATACTGTCACCAACATATGAGAGATGTTGTATTCTAGTGTGCTCCATTATAACGCTATTCTTTATTTCAACGGCATTGCCTATTCTCACATCATCGCCAATGACGCTATAGGGTCTGATATAACTATTGGGACCTATTATTGTATTCTTACCAATATAAGCTGGCCCTATAATGTATGTACCGCTTCTTATCTGAGAACCCTCCTCTATTATAACGGGGCCCTTAATCTTAACATACTCTTCTACTTCACCCATTATACGTGATTGTTCTAATTTTCTCAATAGCGTCTCATGTATGGATAAAATATCCCAGGGTCTACCTATCTCAAACCACTCGTTCTTCTCTAATATTATGTAACCTAGCTTTACATTATCCTTTATCATAAGCTTTAATGCATCAGTTATCTCGTATTCCCCACGTGGTGATTTCTTTATTTTATCAAGATAGTGGAATATTTCTGGTGTTAAGTAATAAACACCAGCATTTATCGTATTGGAAGGGGGTTCATAGCTTGGTTTTTCTATGATGTCTATGATATAGTCGTCTCTAGTCACTACAACACCGTACTCTCTAGGATTTTCTACTCTTGTTAAACTCATTACTGGTGGCTTTCTTTCCACTATTTTCTTTAAAACCTTCTTATCTATGTATAGATCCCCATATACTAAGATAAAGGGTTCATTTACATACTGCTCAAGAATTTTTACAGCATGACCAGTACCTAAAGGAGCTTCTTGTTCAACTATTCTTATATTAACTCTGTTTTTTGCCTTATAGTTTTCGATTACTTCTATTATTTTTTCTTTCAGATAACTTACTACAATAAATATATCATTAATGCCCACATTTTTTATAGCATCTAATGTGTGGAAGAGAAGAGGCTTATTCATTACTGGTATTAATGGTTTTGGACGAGTGTGCGTTATAGGTTCTAATCTTATACCTTTACCTGCTGCTAATATTATTGCCTTCAAGTGTTTCCCCCAATGATTCGTGAAGTATAGTTCCAATTGCTATTAGTGCTGAAGCTACAGCGTACTCAGTTGATAATGTTATACCTGGTGCTATATCAACTACTAGGTTAGCAAACCTATATACGCCTAATGGCACACCTTCACGAGAACCAAATAGTAAGTTAACTCTTTTCCTAGTTTTCAATATTAGTTCTTCTAGTTCGCTTCTAAGCTTGGATACAGGTTCACCTTCAGGTTCAAATACTATTATTACCTCATTTCTTCTATCACGAACAAGTGAGTATAGATCCTCTAGCTTAACACTAACTTTTTGTACCTTACGGCCATAGCTCTTCTTCTGAACCTCATATCTAGAATTTATACCTTCAATCAATGAGTTAATGAATACAGCTAGTTCGAAAGCGTCTACTAGGCCAGTTGGTGCCACAATGTATTCCTTTACTTCAAAGTTTTGTACTTCTCTTCCTATTCGCAGCCCCATAGTCTTTACCGCATCTATGGGACCAAGGTAGGGTGTTTGTACTATACTTAACCTCCAGAATAGCTTGTATAGATCGTGTTTTCCGGGCTTCTTTTTCTTGTACTCGATGGAGCCAGGTACTATTGCTAAAAGAGCTTCATCACCTATTATTTCGACTTGTAGTATCTTGTCTGGTCTCGTTAGATTTACTTGGGCGCCAGTGATTTTTCTAACGATATCGCCTAAAGCTATGTTCACGTCAATGCTCGTAAAGGAGTGTTTTCCTCTCCTATTAGTCCTTACAGCAAATGTTTCCTCTCCACCTATTTTATCAATAATTAGTTTAGCTGCCTCTATTATATCGTTTATATCAGCTTTTACACATACTTGAGGAACAAAAACTTTCTCAGCTTCAACTACATTCTTTAATATCTCTTCAGCCAGTCTATCCTTATTTTCCGATTCAACGAGTACTAATCCTTTAAATCCTTTTGGTGCTGGAATTACTTTTGAAGAAGGATCTAGATCCTTTATTCTTGAAGCAACTATTCGTTCATAGCCTAGTTTTGTCTTTATGAGGATTTTATTGCATGACAACTTTCAATCCTTTATAAAAGAAGTATTCTACCTCGACTTAAACATTAATGGAGATACTACAACTGCTGGCTGCGGTCCTTGGGGACCGGGGATTGTTAGTAGCTTTGATTTGTATATTTCAACTTTTCTCAATGGGTATATTTTCTTTGCCTCCTGGAATATCTCGTGTGCTAGGTCGCCGAATAACATTGCCTGTATTAGTTCGTCAAAAGTCATTTCAGAAGCTCGTTTAGTTATTATTTCCTGCATTATTTTGCGTATGGCCTTCTTCTGAGAGGTCTTGCATCGATGAGCTGTTAGTGCTACAGATGTTATTCTGAGTCCGTATCCATCCTTTGTCGTTACATTAAATATTCCTTGGATCTTACTACTCCTTCTCCTTATAAGGCTCTTCATGTAATCTCGAGCTAGCTCGTGGCCCTTAAACCTAGTGAATGCTTTGTCTTCTTCAACATTGATTATCTGGAAGTAAAGCCTTACATGTACTTGTGTGAAGTCACCAGTTAGATCGTAGAGTGTTACCTCCATGACTCTACCTATTAGCTTTAATGGATCATCTGCTGGCGTGGTGCCAAGAATAGCATTGTTGAATACAGGTGGAGCTATTACAGTATACCACTTCTTGAGCTTCCATTTGTCTCTTACTGCTCTTGCTGGCACGACTACTCAACCCTGCAGACTTGCTAGATTACCTAGCAAATAAGTGTTAATTATTTTTTACGCTCTCTATAGCTTTAACAGCTATATTTAAGTGTTCGAGAAGATCATCAACAGTATTTCTGAGTGTTAAAATATTTCTAGGACTCCCCATATATTCAACAATGATCCTAATCTTGTCTTCCTCCTCTACTATTTTTATACTTATACTCTCAGGGATACTTGTATTGTCTGGCTCTAGTGCCTTTCTTATCGCTTCTGCTAAATGCGGGTTTATTCCGGAAATTATTATTTCAGTTTTTATTCTAGTATTCAATATATTGATTCCTCAAGACTCTCATAGTTTTTATCTTCTAGTGCTAGTCCGTTTAGCTTGTCCTCCATATCTTTTACTCTATAGTTCTCTTGGAGTAGGTTTTCGAGAGATAATATGCATTTGGATTCCGTACAGACTATTACTGGTTTTCCCGTAATGTTATGGTATATTTTTAATATGCTTGAGATAAGTGATGGGGGGATGAGGAAGTTAGTATTAACGACTATTGCTTTCTCTGTTTCGAGTGGTTGGGATTTTATTATTTGTGCTAATTCTTGTGCGTATCTTGGAATGTTCTCTTCATAGAGACTGCTAATATAGGCCATGTATAATTTGTTTAATAGTAGTGCAGTAACATATTCGGGGCCATATATTTCTGAACTATATAGTAGTGATTGATAAAGGAATCGTATATCGGTTGCTCCTACAAAGTCTTCTTTTAAGATGATATAAGTTTTTGAAACTATTTCGCTTGGGCCTAATTTTATCTTGCTTTTAGCTGAGATGGTAGTGTATAGTATATTAACGACTCGTTTCAGTTCATTCTCGTTTAAATCAAGTATTTTCCTATAGTTACCTTTCTCGTCGATAATTTTTATGCCTTCACTAGACAGCATAGATATACAGTTATCCTTTCTACCTGAAATACCGGGTATGTAGGGTTCTATGGTTAAGGCGAGTGCATCGCATAGAGGCTTTCTATGCCATTCATATATTTTTAGTGCAGCATCATATTGTTCCAATACTTTTTTCTCTAACAGTTTATTGATGTATTCATAGTCTATGCCTCTAATACTCCCACGTGCTACTGATGAGACTATTGAGAAAATCATCACTTCATCGGTTATAACAATATTATTCTCAAGCATTTTTGCAACAAAA
>JALWGO010000274.1 GCA_027038805.1 Thermoprotei archaeon | reverse complement strand
CCATTATTGGAGCCGAAGATTATTAAAGTGAGCTTCACCCTTATAATGTTGCTTGTGTTTAATACGATGTCGTTTGATCTTATTGTAAAGTAGTCACCATAATTTATTGGTCCCCGTACAATAGTTATGCTCGTGGTAGAACCATTAGCAAACGTTGTGTTAGGTGATTCTAGACTTATTATTGCTGTTATCGAGTTTATAGTCTTAGTATCCTTGCTCTGTAAGGTAAAGTAGAGTTTTGTAAGCCTAGTATTATTTGATGGTATTAGGGATGTGAGCCCATAGTCTATGAACTCTACTAGTACCTTTGGTGCCGGCGAAACCATTACGTTAAAGCTTGTTGAAGTATTGGTATCATATGTTACACCATCATCTGTTCTAGCGGTTAAGAGAGCATCTATGTGAACAGGATATAGGGCGTTTGGTGTGGCGTTGGGCAATATGTCAATATTATTTATTGTTATCGTAACCCTATCATTCTTATTCAATGTACCTATGTCTTGACGAACCGTTAGTGGTCGTTCAACTAGTTTTTTGGGTAGAGTTATCTTTAGGTGACCGTTTACTATCGTTGCATTACCCTTATTCTCTAAAACTATGTTAAGCGATACACCAGCACTTCCAGGATACGCGTCTGGACTCCAGTAATAGTCTACTACGCCTAATTTAATAGTAGGATAAGGTGAAACAGTTACGTTGATTCCAGACAAATATTCTGTTGAAGAAGCTATAGAGCCATTTTCAATTACATTATAGGTTATCCTTATTTTAAAATTATAGGTACCCGGTGTAGCGTTGTCAAGTACGTTTATATAGTATTTGAATATTACTACGTTCCCTGTAACTATTGCTTCATATACGGTATTGTTTGCATCATATGCTGGAGAACAAGAGCTGTGGCCTCGAGCAACGGTAAATCCCTTGGGCATTACTAGGCATCCAGTTACATCTTGTATAGTGTTTAGTCCAACGTATTTAGTTTCAACTACTAGTTCTATATTCTTGCTTCCAGGATAAATAGTGTTAGTGTTTGCTGAGGACTTATAGGAGTAAGATTTCAAACGGAATGATTGTGAGCTCACTACTATGGATGTTAGAGGTGTAAGTATGCTAAGTAGTATAAGGGCTAGTAGGAGTGTAAAGGCCTTGTTCATGTTTGTCTCCCCATAGGATTTGTTTTTCTAGAGTTGTATCTACAGATATAGTTTATAAGCCTTACTTAACTGTATTCACAATACATCTCTCGGGATCTGGATCAACAACCTTAATTATGAGGCCATCGCGTAACAAGTATATTCTCCTAGTACAATTAGCTATCTCGGGGTCATGTGTTACAACAATAATAGTTTGTCCTTGCTCATTTAATTTTAGAAAAGTCTCCATAACTGTTTTAGCAGAGGCTCTATCAAGATTGCCTGTAGGTTCGTCAGCTAATAGTATTTCCGGTGAACCCACGATAGCCCTAGCAATAGCCACACGTTGTTGTTGACCGCCTGAGAGCTGGTTAGGCTTCTTCTTAAGCCATGCTTTATCACCGCCAACAGTTAGCAACGCTCTTACTGCTACTGGTATTCTCTTGGAGCGAGGAATACCTCGTGCTACAAGAGGCAGCTCTATGTTCTCCAAAACAGTAAGTCTATTTATCAAGTTAAACTGTTGGAATACAAAACCTATTTTACGATTACGTATGTAGGCTAGCTTCTTATCGTTGAGCTTAGAGACGTCTATTCCATCTATTAGTATTCTGCCTTTAGTGGGTCTATCGAGCAGCCCAATCATGTTTAATAGTGTTGATTTACCCGATCCGCTAGGCCCCATTATTGATATGAGTTCTCCCTTTTTCACGCTCAGTGTTACTCCTCGTAGACCATATGTTAAAACTTCGCCTACTCTATATATTTTGACGACCTTCTCTAGTCTAATAACCTCCTCGCTACGGGAAGATATCGGCATCACTGATACCCTCTGTTTCTATGCTGGTATCAATAAAGTTTATAAATATATCTATAGATATACTTCTTTAGAGGAGGAGCATTGTTTAGTGATACGGATTTCCTGAAAGTAAGGGGGCTTTTCAAATACATCATACTATACGTGTTGGCGGAAGAACCTCTCCACGGCTACGCTATAATGAAGAAGATAAGAAAGCTCTTTGGTAATGCTTATACACCAAGCCCAGGAGTCCTATACCCGACACTACAATTTCTCGAGGAAATGGAACTCATAAGATCAGTTGTTAAAGGACGGCGGAAAATATATGAGATAACTGAGAGCGGAAGAAAACTGTTAGAGGAACACAGAGGAGAAGTTGAAGAATTTCTAACGAGGATAAACTATTTAAGAAAATTTGCTGAAGACACAGAACTCGTAAAGATAGTTGATATTTTACGTAAAATCTATGAA
>JALWGO010000273.1 GCA_027038805.1 Thermoprotei archaeon | reverse complement strand
CTGGTTTCTGGACGCCCGAAATGGCTTGGGATCAGGGATTAGAGGAGCTCTATAGGAGCCATGGAATAGACTACACTATACTCTGCGGCAAAAACCATTTCCCTGGAAGCCGGGGCAAGAAGAACGACATATACCAGCCATATCTAACACCGAGTGGTCTAGCAGTATTCTTCCGAGACCAAGCGATAAGCGATACAATAGGGTTCGGAAACATCTTCCCCGACGAGAAGACAGCATATCGTAAAGCGAGGAGTCTTGTAGTAGAAATAGCTGGTAGGGGACTAGCTAGAGGGAAGCCTAGTCATATAACCATAGCATTGGATGGAGAAAACTGGATGATATTCTCCAAGACCCCTAGGAATACGGCTTTATTCCTAGACAAATTCTATTATTATCTCTCAACACTAGAGTCAAAGGGATTATTGAAGACCATGTTTCTAAGCCAAGCGTTAGATGAGATAGGTGTTCAGGGAAGCCTAGAATACATTCCGACAACTACTTGGCTTGGAAGCTTCCATAAATGGCATGGTGAGAGAAGAGAACATGATGAGTATTGGAGGAAGACTTATCGCGGATACCGTTTGATAAGAGCATACGAGCACATGGTTGGTGGGAGAGACAATTATTCTGGTAGGGCTAGGTGGGCACTCTACCATGCACTTGATAGTGATTACTGGTGGGCTGAGTTTTGGAGCCAAGAAGTTATATCTGAGTGGCTACGAGTACTAGAAGACTCTATGAGTGAAGCATATTCTAAGATAACAATATATCCCAAACCAGCAACTATGACTGGAGAACTTGGAGTAGAATCATGTATAACAGTTGTAGTAGAAAACAAGCTTGACAAACCAGTTAAACTAACTTTATCATTAGCGAAAACCTACGCCTATACAACCCCGTTAACCGTTAAGTCTCCTCCAGGAGAAAAAGAGCACCGGATATGTTTTACTCCGAGAACATGGGGTAAGGTTAAGGTACCAGTAATAGCGTTGGCTCAAGACTACATTGTTGCTACAACCTATCTAGAAGTAGACGTTTATCCCAGGAGACATGTTTGAGTAGGGAAACAAGCTTTTAGCCCTTAGAGAGACTAGTCTAGGATAGATGTGATGAGCCGACCAATCTGCTGACTACTACCTCGTTATAGATGATGCATAGACGCCCTTACTGATCTCGCCAGTAATCATTGACAATATCTTCTCGGTTGCTTCTCTTATACGGTCTTCAACATTATGGTATGAGTCTACTAAGACCACTTTACCCGGAAATAATTCTAAGTGAACCTTCCTTATAGCCTCGTGTATCCTCTTAGCATATTCCACATCCTCCCATCGCTCACTATCTGTATGATACTTGCTTGGAGGCTTAGTCAGTAAGACCAAGTCTACCTTGCCGCGGAGCTTCTCAACTATATCCATTATCTTCTTAGAAGGCTTGAGCCCATCAACCTCTATGTAAGCTAAAGCCGTGAAGACACCGGAATCATCTATTACTACATCGGGTTTCTCTCTCAGAGCCTTCAAGTATTCTAGGTAGTGTCTCCTAACAACTTCTTCCTCGAATCGCAGCCTATCAATCCATGGAAGAATGTCTCCGCCCCGCCTCTGTTGTTCACGGATAATTAGTCTTGCTTGATCATCTATTATCTTTACTTTAAAGCCCTTAGACTCTAGTTGCCTGGCAACGCCTTGAACAATAGTAGTCTTACCAGTACACGGGCCGCCTACCACTATGACATAGAGCACTTGAGCCCAGCTAAAACCTCCATACAAGAACAGTATATAAACACTATCCCCTACACAGTCAAACACCAGGTACTCTTAAAATAGGATTTGTGGAGAAGCATAGACAACGTATTGTTCTCTTATCTGTGGATTCCCCTCCTGGACAAGTTTAATTATATTTACTTAACTCTATTTTACCCGGTGATAGCCTTTACCACATTAGATCTAGACTTAATTGACCGAGTTCTAAGTGAAGCCGAGAAGCGTGGAGCAAGCTACGTTGACGTGAGGCTACAAGAGTATCGTTTTGAGGCTTTAAGTGCTGATAACAGGGTTTTAAAATCCTATACTAGCTCTATTAGACGTGGCCTTGGGGTTAGGGTTCTCGTAGACGGGTATCAGGGATATGCTTCCACGAGTAACTTGTCTTGGAATAGTATTAGCCAGGTTATTGATAGGGCTATAGCTTTAGCAAAAGCTTCAAGGGAAAAAAGCGCTAAGATAGAACTTGCCGAGACACCGAGCGTTAAGGAGAAACTTGTATCACCCTTCAAGGTAGATCCCTTTACCGTAGACCCCTCTGAGAAGGCTAGACTAGTCTTAGAGTTGAATAAAGAGGCTTTCAGCTACGAAGGCGTTAAATCGGCTATCACTAATATGGGGTTTCTACTCGATAGGCGA
>JALWGO010000272.1 GCA_027038805.1 Thermoprotei archaeon | reverse complement strand
CAGTCATACTAGAAATACATGAACTTGCATCAGCTGAAGAATACAGTTATATTTATGCTCTAGCAATAGTTATAATATTCACTTTCATAAGACAAATAAATAGAATAGAACCACCAACACTAAACTCCATGATATATGGTATATCTTTAGCATCATTATCTTTGTCGTCTTCACTATACTTCTATAGTATATCATTTGGAATAGCGGAATGGTACTGGATAAGAATAATAGCTCTAGCCTTCTGGATAATAGGAATAATATTACTAGCACTAGGACTAGACAATGCATCAAAACTAAAGATACCACTACTCTCACTATTCCTACTAATACCAATACCAAGAACAATAATGGATTCAACAGCAATAATCTTATCAAAAATACTCGGCAGAATAGCCGCCCCTATAGTGGGGGCAAAAATAAGCGAATCAGCAACAGGATTAACAGTACTAAGCGTAATAGGGCCAAACGGCAAACCAATACATTTCGAAATAGCAGTAGGCTGTAGCGGAATAGTAAGCCTAACAAGCATAATAGCAGTACTCCCAATAATAGCAGATATATTGGCAATGGCCCAGACAACAATAAGAAGAAAAATGTATGCGTTAATAGTATCTGTAACGTCGCTAGCAATAATAATGTTGTTTGGGAACTTGTTGAGGATAATAGGAATATTGTTAGCCGCAAAATATATGGGACACCAAGCAGCAATGGAATTCTTCCACTCCACGCCAAGCATCATCTTTGCAATAGCTGCAAGCATAATTGTGGTATTGATACTAAACAAAATATTACCGAGAAATAGAAGTACACGGATAAAAAGAACGTATAGTAGTCGCCGCGAGATAAGCAGACAATCATATAAGATCATGGCAATATCACTAGTATTGACTATCCTTGTAATAACTTCACTATACAATATCAATGTAATAGGTCTAACGACTCCAGGAGAACAGCATATGCAGCAGAGTAATGCAGTAAATGTTAATGTATTATTTAGAAATGCTTCCTTCTACATAGCACATAATACTAGTATAAACTTTAAAGGATTCGTAGAAAGAAAGGACTGGGAAAGACTACTCGGAATACCGCTAATATTAGTAATGCAAGTCCAGCTTCATGGAAAGAATATGCTTATGTATATAGAAGCCTCGGGCAGTCCTCATCTATTCCATAGCTGGCCAGTTTGTTTAGCTTATCAAGGCTACACTATTGATAAGTCATGGATAGATACGATAAAGGTTGATAACAAGACTATAGAGATAATTTTCGTAACATATAGAAGAGGAAATGCTCTCTACGTTATGGGATATACAAAGATTGCCGTAATGGCGGATTATGGTGGTATACTGAGCCCCGTGTATTATAAAATAACGCTGTTATCGCCTGCTCTTATAAGAAACTATAACGCAGTATACGACTACTATAAAATGATTTTAGATACATTCAAGACATATATAGGGTTTCTGGATGGAAAAATAGGTATAATAACAGTTGAGCCCGAAAAAGAATACCATATATTAGAAATAAATCCGCTAATAATAGCCCTACTATCATCTATTGCGGTAAATATGGTGTTACTTGTAATGATATTGTATAATGTAATTAAGGATAGAGGAATAGCTTTAAAAGAAGTTTAAGGTAAACTACTATGCCCGCGTATAAACAGTATTTCCACAAATATCTATTGATGATTTCAATATATGTTGGATTATTTATTCTAATGGTATATAACCCTAGAATAGGATTAAAAGAATTGCTTTACATGTATGGATTTCTAGCAATAATTCTAGTCAATATAAGAATACTGTTTTCGAATCTTGGAAACTTGATTGTTCTTATAGTTTTATCTTATGTGACGTCACTATTATTGGTCTATGTTAAGATTGTAGACTCTAATATAATGCTTGGGATAACCTATACTATACTTTTTATAAGTATACTTGTATTAAACAATACATCTACGGAGTTCAACGGTAAGTTAAGAAATATATTTAATATGCAAGGAATTGACGCAGAATTATTGTTTATGTGGATTATACTGTTGTTAGCGTATATGTTTTCATTTCTTTCTAAAATAAGTATTATCTCAGACTATATTTATTACACAATATATGCCATTGCAGGACCGCTAATAGAAAGTCTAGCTATAGGTTCTGATTACTATAGCGTAGATATAAGACGAGTTAATAGTAATTACTCCAAGCTATTATTTATTGATGCTTTATATGTAACAATTATATTCTATCCTAATTTAATATACATGATAATTAGTATTATTGGTAATTTATCTAAAATTATATTAGGCTTCAAAAAAGGCTTAGTTTTCGACTATGCTGCTAGGGTATTGATAGTAACGAGAAGTATACTAGGTGTCTGATAAATATGAATAGATTACTGGTATTGCTAGCGGTTAATATATTACTTGGGAGTTTAGTCTCATTACTTCTATCTCTAACTATAATTAATTCAGCAGAGCTACGAATAGCTAGTGCATCATTTCTTCTAATAGGCATAGCTATGTTACCGATAGGTTTAGGAGCTGAAAGTAGAGCTAGCAGAATACTGCAAATAGAGGCAGAAGCCTTCAAGCAAAATACCAGGAGAATACTCGAGGAATTCCTTATCCATGATAAAAAAATGTATCTTTGTCCTTCAACAATATGTAAGGCAACTTCAATATTATTGCCGATAGGGAGAGTAAGTATGGAATACACAAAGCCTGCAAATAGGTTCATTACAGTCTATAAAGATAAGCTCATGGTGATGCTTGAAATACCAATTCAAAAGATTTTGAAGAGTTTATTAGAGGAAGTAGGAAAAAATGTTGACTTGAATACTTTGAATGCGTTGATTAAAGAATTATTGATATCACTAATAGGATCGTCCGTCGAAGTATTTGTTTCAAAGAGAGATAATAAATACCGCATAACTGTAAATAAGATAAGCGACAAAATAGAAGACTTTGAATCGTGGATAATTATAGCGAGCTTAATAGGATCTACAATAGCAGAGATGCAGAAGAAGCCTATTTTATTAGATAATTACGTCTATGAGCATGGTACGCTAAATATGGAGTTGGTCGAAGTATGAAGATCTTAGAAGTCATACCAAAGGAGTACAAGTTGCTATTATATTATTCAATAATAGTATCTATTATAAATATAGGTTTATCTCTATTCGGTGAATGGAGAGTAGATATATATGCTGCACTACAAATACTAGCATTCATCATGCTACGCTCTACAATGTCGCCCTTTCATCCAAAGGTAGAAGAATACCTCGGCAAAATAAGTACTATTCTATTAATTGTTTTAATAATAATAATAGCATTTAGAATAATTACTGTGGTGGGAGTATTTGGTATCTAGGGTAAGTATCGTAGCGCTACTAATAATGGTTGTTACAGCATTATTTGCTGCCCCTATTAGTAGGGCAGCATTGATAAGAGAACCGCACGTAGATCCAAATAAAATAGAGAAAAGCCTCGATCCAATAAGCCTTGTAATAATTTATATTAATGTATTAAAAGAATTAAGTGACCTAAACTTAAATGAATCGTTATCTCAGATAAGTATTTTAAAGAATGCCTCGGTGCCATACGATGTACGGTTAATTATGGTTAAATTAAATGAGCTTATCAGCGAGCTCGCATCGCTTATAAATAACACTGTGTATGAGCTCAATAATACTGAGAAGTATTTAGAAGAGAAGAACCTGGTAGCAGCAAACGAATCAATTAGTAAGGCAGCCTTATACTTATTTAAGGCTAATAAAACTCTCGGAGAACTTCTTGAAGCCTGGTATGAGTTTAAAAAGCATCTATCAATATATGTTGCACATGAATATAGGCCTAGATTCTTAGAATATACAGTTGAACTTGAGCTATTGTTTAAGAGGTTGGATAAACTATTAAACAAGTTGTATGCATTAAAGCAGGACTTAGAAACAAAAATTGAGGTATCAACGATAAAATCTCCTAACAAGATCAATACAACAATAATGGTATACTATTATAATCATAGCATATATCCAGGTGGATTACTGGTATTAAAAGGTATTCTCATTAGTGAGGACGGCGTTCCTCTTGCTAATAGAACGTTAAGAATGCATGTTTATGTACGGGATAAAAGACTAATAGACATGGATGTATTAACTAATAGTAAGGGAATATTCTATATTAACGTAACTATTCCACACTTCTATTACCTATGGAGAGTTATGAGACCGGGTCTTGTTAAATTTAATTCATCAATTTATATAGTGTATACACCTCCGTTAAGAGATAATTACTCTGGATCCTATAGAATACTAAATATTACATATTATTATTATAGAAGTAAATTAAACGTCACGGGTAAAACAACAGCCTATGTAGGCTCAAATCTTACATTTAGAGTTAGAATAATGCCTCCTAAGGCAGCTATTAACAGAGTATTAAGGATACTCCTAGATCAGGAGAATATAGCTAATATATCATTATATATTGCTAGTAGTTATCGTACGATAAGGATAAGGCTACCATCAAATATATCAGTTGGGCAGCACTTCATAAATATAACACTGCTAAGCCATGGACAATTTTCTCCTGACTCTGTAAGGCTTCCAATAATAGTGCAGCACATACCCATATATGTTAGTATTAATTATCCTCAGACCATAGTCTATCCTGTACAAGAATTACGAATTGCCGGTAGCGTGTTGGACTACTATGGTAGACCGGTTGTAAATGCATCCATTATTGTAGGAAATGAGAGAGCATTTACTGACGGTAAGGGCCTCTTCAATGTATCTTTCCCTATTACAAGTGCAAATATTATTGGTGGATTAGTGACCCTAAATTTAACTGTAAAACCTATAGAGCCATGGTATCCCGTGGTAAATAGGACGCTGAGAGTAAACTATGTAAATATATACGCAATAATCGGTATAGTATCGTATATAGCAGCTACAATTATTGTTGCACCTGCAATAGTAAAAACTAGTATCTATAAAAGATCTAGGGAATCAAGAAGATTGGAGAAGAAAGTTAATGTAATAGGAGATCATAAACCTTCGATACTAGGTAAAGAGGATATAGTATCGATTAAGACGCTTGAGAAAACACCAACTAAGAAACAAGTAAATATAGTGATAGATAAGTCTGCTTTACATCTAATAAAGATTGAATATAGGTTAAAGAAGGACATTATTATAGACAAGTTCCTAGAAATGCTTTTCGTATTAAGTAAAAAATATTCGGAGCCATTACCCTCTGAGACATTAAGAGAATATGTAACTCGGATAATCAAATATATGCCTAACTATATTGCCGAAAAAATTTATATAATAATAATACTAATTGAAAAAGAACTTTACTCAAAAACAGGATTAAATTCTAATGAGAGAGAGAAATTATTAAAATTAATAGAAGAGGTAATCAGATATGTATATAGAGTATAAATGGATTATTTTAATATCAATTATACTTATCTCACTAGCATCTTATCTTCTAATCTATTATCCGTCGACAATGAACTTCTATGTAGAAAACCCGTTCTGGAATGGCTATAGCAGTTTTGTTAATCTATTCAACGTAACTGTAATTTTAACAAGGTTTGACTTTACAAGAGAACTTAGCTCTATAACTTCAAATGATATATTGTTGAAAAATACGGTATTAGTTACGATATCTTATGAGAACTATACTAGTCAAGAAATAAGGCTTCTAGAAAAATTTGTTATTAGAGGAGGTACTCTAATAGTATTAGACGATTTCTCACCAGCTGGTAATCAATTGTTATATAGATTAAACGTGGATTTACATTTTAATGCAACTGGTGTTCTCATGGATCCATTGTATTACTACAAGGATCCTCATCTACCAGAAGTAGAAGCACGAATAAATAATAAAACATATACGGTAGTTCTTAATTATGCATCTATTATTGAAGGAGACATAAACGAAAATGAAATATTAATGCGTTCTTCGAGGTTTTCATATTTAGACTTAGATAATAGCAGCTCATGGAGTCCTGATGAACCTACAGGTCCTTTCATAGTAGGTGTCATAAGGAAACTAGGGGCTGGAGAAATAATTATAATAAGCGATCCAAGTATCTGGTTGAACGTTATGCTTGGTATTAAAAACAACAATGATTTTGCTAATGTCTTACTAGGTGGGAAGAAAGTATATTTAGATCAAGTACATATACCTAAAAGTACGCAGGAATTACTTAGAGAGAGAATAATATATTTTACATCTTTATTGAACTCCTATGGTATAACTCCACTAATTGTAGCGGCATTTGCTATAGTTGTTTATAGGTTATTCTTGGGTGTAAGATTAAAATGACGCTTGACCCCAAAATATTTAATAGAATTGCAGTGGTTTCGGCTCTACTCATCGTATTATTATCAGCTATATATGTATCCGTTACAAAGAATATCTTAGAGAACCTCTCGGTTGCATCAATTATAATATTATTAATAATATATTTGAGGCAGTATCATCCCTCATATAAGGGCTTAATACTTCATGTTATATTATTGTTTTCTCTCGGTTTAATCCCTATGGGATACCCCATATCCCATATATTATTGTTGTTTATGAGTGTATCCTTTGTATTCTATGTCTTTGCTTTTTCGGATGCATTATCTATTGATACTAATAGGTGGCCTTATTCCTCTTTTATATTAGTAGTAACAAGCTTCTTAGGATTCATACTAGCATTTATGAATGTACAAATAGTTATTGTCTCAATATTGTTACTGGTAACAACTACGATTATTGGCGGTGTTATATACTTAGAAGTAAAGAGAAAAATACAAATAGCGAATCAGATGAAAGTCAGCATACTTGAAGGAGAAACGGTTAGAAAGGATATATTATTTTCAAATAAATCAAAAATACTTGTTCATGTTTTAATAAAGGTAAAGAGAATTGACAGCGGCATTAACGTAAGAGTACCTAAAATAAATGTAAAGCCTAGGGAAACTATTAGGATACCACTTATAATAAGCGCCTCAGAGCCGGGCATCCATGATATATATTTGGACTTTTTTATTGAAGACGTATTCCATTTAACAAGGCTTTACCAGACGGTAAAGGTTACTGTAAAGGTTATGCCAAAAGTCAAGATGGCTCTTCTAGCTGCGCGTAAACTTCTTGTCCGTATACCTAGTGAAGTATTAGAGCATGCTGATGTAAGGAGTATAGGTGAAGTAGAACTAGTACCTAAGGTTTTATCGTCGAGAAGAGGAGAATATTATGGTGCACGCCAGTATGTTCCAGGTGATGATTTAAGTCAGATACATTGGAAAAAATCTTTATCCAAGGGTATCCTTATATCTAAGGAGATGAAAAAAATACATTCCTATTCTATAGCTCTACTCGTTGATTTAACAAGTTTTAGTAATAGAGATTTCACAGACATATTGTATAAAGCATTAACATCTCTA
>JALWGO010000271.1 GCA_027038805.1 Thermoprotei archaeon | reverse complement strand
TAGAAACACTCCTAGCAGACCCAAATATATGGGCTCTAGGATACGCTGCTAGAAACCTAGACTACCACGGCTTAGCCGGAGTAATCCCGGGACTAGATAGGAGAGAATACATTCAAGACTCTAAGAAAATCATAGCAGACGAGCTACTAGGTATAACCCTCTCCCTCTACATTAATGGGTGGAAAGCATTATTCTCCTACTACTGGATAGATCGATTCAAAGACAGTTTAGAAGGATTCAAAGATAAGCCAATGTTCATAGACGATCTACTGGGTTCTCTCATAGGCTCTATTCTAAGCAGAATATACGATAGATACCTTACACGACGGTAATAGGAGATGAAGATAATCATAATGGCGGGTGGAAGAGGTAGTAGGCTGGGAGGCGTAGAGAAACCCCTACTCAACATATGTGGTAGGAAGATAATTGAGAGAATAACGAGTATAGCCTACAAGCTATCACCTAATGTATCAGTAGCTGTATCAAAACACACGCCTAAGACAAGGAAATGGTGTTTGGAAAACAATATAAGTATAATAGAGACTCCTGGAGAGGGGTACCCAAAAGACATAGGCTATATACTCGAGAAAACCAGTACGCCAATACTCTTCCTACCCGCTGATACCCCCTTCCTCACCTTGAATTCTCTAAGATACTTTGTAGAGAAAGCGTTAAGTATAGATACGAGTATAATAACCCTAATCGTCTCAAAGCAATGCTTCCCCGAGCAGCTATCCAGCCCAGACCCGTCTCCCATAGGGATATCTCTATTCAAAAACAAGCACGGGTACTGGGCAAACATAGTAATGTGTAGGTTCCCCGACTTCCTCGACATCGATACACCCGGGGAACTAGAATATGCTCGGAGGCTGTGCAAGCATGAGGTATCATGGAGGTAGTGGAAGAGTAAAACAGAAAGGAGTACTAGACTTCAGCATAAATACTAATCCCCTAGGAGTTCCAATCGAGCTAGAAAACGCTATAGCTGAGTGTAGTGTTAAGGAAGTCTACTCTAGGTACCCGGACTATGATTACATCGAGTTGAAGAGAGCTATAGCCTACTTCTACGAAAACATAGACTATAACAACATTATACCGTGCAATGGGGCTGCAGAGGCATTAAACCTAGCGATACTCTCTCTAAAACCCAAGACACTTATAATAGTGAGTCCAAGCTATGGTGATCTAGACTACGAACTATTATGCATGAGCCTGGGATTTAAATGCATTCACTACGAGATGATGTCCATAGGAGAGCGATTCATACTAGATGTCGAGGGATTAATAGATGAAGCTCGGAGCAAGCCTAAGCCCATAATAGTTCTAAGCAACCCTAATAATCCGACAGGCACGGTTATCCCGGTTAAAGACGTAGAGGATATAGCGAGAGAACTAAGGGGGAAAGCCTTCATAGTAGTTGATGAAGCCTATGCCGAGCTCTCTTCAAGTTATACTGGTCTCCTCGGAAGATACCTTGATGAAAACATGGCAGTAGTTAGAACTTTTACTAAAGTGTTCGGTATTCCCGGGCTGAGGATAGGATTTCTCTACACGGAGTCAAAGAAGGCCTTAGAGAGGATTGACGGGATAAGACAGCCCTGGAACGTTAATGCTATAATAGAGTGTGCATTAAAGAAGGCCCTAACTAGCCATCGTGAAAGTCTTTGGAAATACATTAAGGGGTCCCAGGCATTCATAGCATTACAAAGAGTAGAGTTAACCGAGAAGCTACGCCGCCTCGGATATCGTGTCTACGAGTCTAATACAAACTTCCTATTACTAGAGCACGAGTGGATAGATTCAATTGAATTATATAATACACTACTGCGTAGGAATAGAATAATCGTGAGACCAGCCCACACATTCCACGGCTTAACACGACACCATACTAGAGTAGCGGTTAGGAGAAAATGGGAGAACGAGTTATTGGTGAAAGCTCTTGCAGAAACAAGCCCAAGCAAACGATAACCCGGTTAAGGGGTTCCTCGCTCTCTCATCCTTCCTCACAATCATACCATCCGGTGTCTACGACCTAGTTTTAGCGGCTAAGTACTTCTACCTTGTACCTCTTGTAGGCTTATTGGAGGGAGCTATAGTTGTAGCACCCTTGTATACTAGTCTTCCAGTAGAATTGAAAACAGTGTTAGCCCTATCTCTATCCTACCTCGTAACAGGCTTCAACCATCTAGACGGATTCGCTGATTTCGCTGATGCAATAGCTTCTAGAAGGAGAGGTAGAGAAGCTTTAAGGATAATCAAGGAGCCATGGAAGGGGCCTATGGCTATAGCCTCAACCATACTAATAGTTCTAATAACGTATTCTTCTCTTAGAGTCCTAGTAGACGAATACTATGTAGTAATAGCCGCCCATGTATTAGCGGGAGAATCAATGTACCTATTGGCATTATTC
>JALWGO010000270.1 GCA_027038805.1 Thermoprotei archaeon | reverse complement strand
TTAAGCACTAGGTCCGTATCGCGGACAAACACGATCACATAGCCAACGCGACTAAACAAGATGCATTGTCTCCAGCCGCTATAATATGGTATTGGACATGAATCAATCTGTGTATATCAGCAATAGAGAATACTACGGGATAACCTTTAACCATGGTACTCGCTTGAAGTCTTCGTCGAATGATGCTAGCGTTTTTATACTTTTATGCTTGCAGGTTAAGGCTATTTGAGCATCGTTTGGTGCTAGCCTGTAAGTCTTAATTGCCTCGACGAGTTCTTCTGGGTCTTGGTAATCCTTTAGTATGGTTACCTTGAAGTCCTTAATGAAGCCGTTCACCTTCTCTATGGCTTCCTCGGGGAATCCGTGTTTGGCTATGTGTTTCCGGAATGAGTATTTTCCCTTAACACCATACTTTATCCGAGCAATCTTTGCTCCAGTAGTGTAGAGTAGCTCATTGTATACTATCATGGGGACGGCCATGCCTTCAACAATTGCTTCCCTAATAACCTTCTCTGAGGCACTAGTTAGCTCGGTCTCGAAGAGGAAGTTATAGATTATGTTCGTGTCGAGGCATA
Source organism: Thermoprotei archaeon (assembly GCA_027038805.1). Lineage (GTDB taxonomy): Archaea > Thermoproteota > Thermoprotei_A > Sulfolobales > WANQ01 > JALWGO01. The sequence goes on along the minus strand of JALWGO010000270.1, from coordinate 1,836 downwards.
TCATTGGGCTTGAGCCTCCTCCTCTAGCTCCCGGAACTCCTCAACAGAGGATTTCCCGAGAACACCCCTATACTTCTTGATTAGCTCGTCTATATCCTCTTCCACTATAACCTTATACTCCTTGCCTTCTTCAAGGTCTACGTTACCTAAAGGCTTGAGTACTCCCTTTTCATACTTGACCTTGATTACCTTTGACAACCTTGTCCCCCATCAATAATAAGGCAGATAGAGGCTCTAAGCCTTTATCCTTTAGATGTTGCATTATTATCAATTATGAGTATCATAGCTGATCGTAATATGTGAGTGGATGTTGCATCTTATGGTGAAATTATGCAACATAGATATTTATTGCTTGGGTCTGCGGAGCCGGAGGTCCCGGGTTCAAATCCCGGCGGGCCCGCCATATTCCATAGGCTGGTGTTTGGGGTGATGCATAGTGGTAGCAATGTGGTGATGAAGTCTCTAGTCCATTTGGCAGGGAGCACGAACCCTCTATTTACATCCCTGACCTGGATGGCGAATCCATTCATATTCCTAGCAGCTTCACTCATCTCCATAGTAGCGTCTAGGGTGAACCATTCCGGAGGGCTGACATTATTTTTATTTTCCGATTTTATTTTAAATATTTGCTGTTTATTCCCTCCTCTACAGCTACCTCGTGCAATCGTCTATCTCCAGTTAGAAATTGTGATGAATTCACATGTTTCGCCGATGCAATTTGTATAGCGTCGGCTTCATAGATGTGGTGCTTCTCTATTAGCCTCCAGCTGGTTTTTAGAATTTTAATCTTTAATGGGATAACTAGTAGAATTCCTAGTTTTACCATTCTCCTGGTCTTTAGTAGAAATCTATTCCTAACGATCTCATACCCGCGGTTATCAATTCTACCGATACTTCTAGCCTTATCGAATGCCCCCAGAACTTCTCCAATATTCCATATATTGTAGGATAATTTAACCTCTCCAGAATACGCTTTCATATAAAGTTCCCTTACAAGATTACTGCCCGGCTCCTTTATATACCTCTTTATAACTGCGCTACTATCCAAATAAATTATTTGAACGCTCATTTCTCATAACCCGGACTAATTCACTTACAGTACCCACTCTGGCCTTCACGGGTTCGAAATCTATCTCATAGTTTTCAGAGCCTGCCAAGTCTAGTAGTATATGCTCTAATGTATCCTCGATTATCTCATCTCTAATCAGTTCTTCGAGGAGCCTGCTAACCTCCACACCCTTTCTGGAGGCATACCTCTTAAACTTTTCCCATAATTCCCTATCAATATATATGCTAGTCTTAACCTTAACCACCCTAAGCACCCCATATACAGAATATACCGAAGACTAGTATTAAACGTTAGGAAATGGTACAGTATGCTGTATATATAAGTATTACATATGTGCCACAGTAACAGAGTAGATAATGTTGATTAAAAAGAGAACTTCATAAATTAAATAACCCCTATAATAAATCAAATTAGATATTTGGGTATGCATATTGGCGTTCAAAACACTTTCATGGATTGAGGAGCTTGCAGAAAGATATTATATTAAAAAGAATTATATTGTTATACGTAATTTATTATTTTATGTTCCTAAAGAACAATTAAAAACAACGCGTGGAGGCTGGAAAGATATTGATTTAATAGCGTTTAATGCTGATGAACTTAACCTTATTGAATGCACACCAATTTTAGTCAAAGGATCTAAGAATCCAAGAGAGGTAGCTGAAGATATAGTGAAAAACTTTAAATTAGCTGAATACTATTTAAAGAAACAACATAAAACATGGTCAAGAATTATACAAGAACTAAAACTAAAGATAAACTATATA
>JALWGO010000269.1 GCA_027038805.1 Thermoprotei archaeon | reverse complement strand
CTGGCAAGTACTTCACGAACGTTGTTAACTTTCTATATGTTTCTTCAACCTTTTGTCTCTTCTGAATATATGAACGGAGTTTCCTTGCAACTTCTCTTAAGGCATTACGTACCTCTCGCTCAATCTCCGGTACATCAGCTATACTTTCCTTACCTACACCCTTGTATGGTATCTTAGTACTACATATATGAATTAGCACAGCTAAGGGTGCTGGAAACGATACATTATACTGTTTCCAATCAAGTTCATTGACAATCTTCCATAAAACATCGGATTTCTCATCGTATAGGAGAGGTATTTTATTCGCGTAACGATATAATATTGGTTCCTGGCTAGATTCTATGGCACCTCCATAAGCTAGACCTACTTCTACGATGAATGGATGCCCCTCATATACTGCTGGCTTTCTTGTAATAGCTGTTACGAACTCTGGCTGCAATATCTGCTTCAACCCGAGAACTATTAATTCTGCTCCTATAGGAGATAAAGGATCAGCGCGAGGTGGTTTAAACCTGTCATATTTCTTCATTTCTTCAACTAATACCTTTATCTCGTCAAGTGAGAGCTTTTTAGGCGATTTATCTAAAGGTAAACCTATTTTTCTTAGCAGATCTTGTGCCGTTCTTTTACCTACTCCCTGGAATGATTTTACTAAAAAATCTTCAAGTCTTTCTTCTTGAGTACTTGATATTAACATTTTAAACGCTTCTAAATCAACACCATATGGATGTGGAAGAACTTCTCTTGGAGGACGAGGAAGCTTTGTTGTTACGCGAGGATAATAAAAATAAGAATTATCCGGACCCTTAAAGAGGATTTCTGCATATGGTGTTACAAGTGCAACACGTTTTATGTATTCAATTATTCTAGATTTTGCACGCCCCCAGTCTCCTTCAAGTGCTAACGTTACAATCGTTCCATGCCATTCCTTCTTTTTTGACCATGAAGCTTTCTCCAATACTATAGGTCTATTATTTTTTATATCAATCATCAATTTAAAGAAATACACACGCTTAGATTTTACAGGAGACGTTATTATCTCTACGGGTTTGCCGGTAGTTAATTGACCATATAATATAGCCATTTTTGCGCCTAAGCCAAACATTCCCCTTGTTTGACGTAATTTGTATTTAGAGCTGAACAAAACTTGACCGAAAGCTTTAGGAACAAATTGGGGAGGTATACCTATGCCGTTATCCTCAACGGAAACGACATAGTGCATGGGATTACTTGTTCTATCAATGTATACACGAATTATTGGCAATATACCATGGGTTTCCGTAGCATCTAATGCATTTTCAACTAATTCACGCACAGCTTGATATAGAGCACGCGAAGGATTCGAAAACCCCGCTATCTCACGGTTCCGATAGAAGAATTCAGCAGGACTAAGGCTCTTAAAAGTCTCTAATGCTGCCATAGTGATCCACCCACATATTCTGCAACCATCTTTTTGATCCGCTCCCATAGAATGGTTTTACACTGCTTTTATACCTTACTCATGGAGGTTACTTGTATCTAATATATAAATTTTTAATATATAAACATTTAAAAAATAATCCACTAATCTGGGAATAATTATGCGTATCCGAAAAGGAATTTCGCCACTTGTGGCGTCAACAATACTAGTAATAATAGCCATTGCCGGAGGCATAATGTTGTATCAATACTATAATACTCTAATCACCTCACTTACTTCATCTACTGAGACACTAATAGTTAAGAAAGCTAGACTAATTATTCTTGACAATAAATCAATGTTGTATGTAGATCTGTGGAATCCTAGTTCTTATACAGCTATAATAAACAATGCAATAATAGATAATGCTAAAATAAAAGTAAATGAAACAATTAAGCCAGCATCATCAAAACAAATAATAATAATTATTAATAATACATCACTAAGTATGGAACCTGGGACGACGCACTATATAGTATTAAGGTATATTCTAAACAACAACGAACTATATACAGATCCTTTTAAAGTCATTGCAGAATAATGAGGTTTATCAATTGAAGTTATTTAAAAACCTTTTTTTACGTATAAAGAGCGAGACACATACATATAAATTAAATAGAATAGATTTTTACTTGGAAAATATCCTTAGACCTATAGAATACACTCCGCTATCCAATGATGAAATAATACTAGAGTACGGGGTAGAATTAGCAAGCATAAAAATAGTGAAAAGAAAAAATGAAGTACTATATACAGTTAATGAACCACCACTACCAGAAAATATCAGAAATACTATAATTCAAATCATACACAAATACATCAAAGATATTAATGTAAATCCAAATGAAAACCTTGGTAACAAGATACTTACAGAACTATATAAGGAAGACAAAGACACAGATACTTCGAAGTTCATGTATGCAATTGAATATTATATTAATAAATTATTAAGCGGATATGGTGTATTGTATCCTTTAGTTAACGACGACTATGTAGAGGAAATAAGTTGTGAAGCACCAAATATACCAGTAGCAGTATACCATTCATTACTCTCTGAGTACAAATGGCTAAACACCAATATAGTACTTGATCAACTATCTCTAAATAATCTTGTACTCATGCTATCCAAAAAAGCTGGAAAATATCTCAGCATAGCCTTTCCCTATGCTGAAGGTCTTACTGAAGAAGGACATAGAGTTGCCATAACATTGGGGCATGAGATATCCTATAGAGGTAGTAGTTTTGTTTTAAGAAGAAAACCTTCACGAATACTGACGATAACAGATCTAATAAAGAACAACACTATTTCTATTCTTGAAGCAGCCTACATGATGTACATATTAGAATACAATCCTTTTATAATAATAACTGGTAGCGTAGCCACAGGTAAAACAACATTACTTAGAGCTATACTAACATTATTACCTGATAATGTTAAGATAATAACTATAGAAGATACACCAGAATTACAATTACCGCATACACACTGGGATCCACTAATCACACGAAAACTACTTGGAGGATTATTTAATACAAAAATAGACGTATACGATTTAGCAAGATTTGCTCTCCGAAGACGTGGAGATTATCTGATTATAGGGGAAGTAAGAGGTGAAGAAGCTAGAGTATTAGCGCAAGCTAGTGTTTTGGGATACGGCGTGTTAACGACCTTTCATGCAGATAGCGTTCAATCTGCGCTCTCACGACTAACATTACCACCAATTTCGCTAGATGAGAGAGTTAAATCCAATATATGGTTAATAGTACATCTAAGAAGAGCTTATCGAAAGGGACAAGGATACATTCGCCGGGTTAGCGAGATTTCTGAACCCTTAAATGCTAGTTCTAGTTTAAATAGAGTATTTTTCTGGGATGAAAATGAAGATAAACATTATCCGGATAGCTTTGATATACTAATAGAAAATAGTATAGTACTTAAAAGAATATTAAAGAATAAAAATGTGAACAAGGAGAAAATAAGGGAAGAACTAGAAAGAAGACTAAGTTTTCTAAAATATTTAATTGATAATAATATAAACACACAAAAAGAGGTATTGTCAAACATAACAAATTTTTATAATAGAATGGTGAGGATATAATGATTAATATCTTTAGATTTTCTAATTTTAAAGATATTCTAGTAAAAATAAAGATATTAACCAAATTATTTGAAAAAACGAGGAGAATTAAAGATATACTTACCACAGGTATTATAAAGATAAACGTAGATAAAGAACTACCTTACTTCATTATAGTTTCATCAATATATGAGAGCATAGGACTTCCATTGTTATACTTACTGAGTATAGATAACATAACTAAATTGTTCAGAAACGTCTACAAGGAGCTCTTGAGGTGGAAAAAACTAGTATCAATAGGAATAAATCCAATAGAAGCTCTATTGCATATGGCTCTTACATCTAACTCGAAAAAATGGAAAACACTAATAATTAATTATGTAACACTTCAACGAATAGGGGGATCAGTAACGGAATTTCTTAATAGAAAGGTGGAAGAAGCGTTAGATGAAATAAAACAAACATGGAAACGTTATCAAGAAAACATATTATTTATAACAGAGGTTTTCATAATAGTTATATTCTCAACAATAATGATGCTATTATTACTAATTCTACTTGGCTCATCGATTAATAACATGTTTATACAAGTCTTAATGCTTATAACGTTAATCACAATAATATCCTTGATAATAATTGATAGTATCCTACCAATAAGTTTCAATCACTATAATCCAAGCAAGTACGCAATCATAGCATCTTCTCTATTAGTATTAGCGCTATTATTTTATCATAAAACATTTATCCCTTCTCTAACAAATACCTATGGAAATATTATTACATTAATACTATTATCAACAATAATATTAGCATTCGAAAATTTTGCATACTATAATATACATTTAGCCTATAACAATAGGTCAATTCTAAACCTATTGGATCAAATTATAACTGCACAAAGATATGGCATATCAATATTAAAACTGGAGGAGAATATTAAAAACATCGAAACATTATCAAAAAGAGTAAAGAATCTTTTCTACTACTCGCTAAAAGACAAATATCTTGATGACTATGACTATAAAGAAAAAATAATCGCTTCATTGATAATAGGCATAAAGTATGCTGGTCTGTTACCATATGAAATGTTGCTTAGATTACGTAATGTATTAAGAGAGATTATAAGCACGGAAAATTCAACTAGAAAAACATTAAATATATTAACTATTCTAACAATTATTCTTCCATCAATACTATTTATAGTATTATTTCTCCTATTACGATCATTAACTAAGATATATGATCATAACAACTATTTGGTATATTTTAATCGAATACCATTGAATTCCCATAAAATCATGTCTTCTCTATATGATGAAGTATACTTGTACTCACTAGCATTGTCGGTATCTTTGAACACTATAATGAGCAAAGCTGTAGATTTATCTATTAGAAGTTTTTGGCGAACCCATATTTCGTTATTGCTATTGAATATTACGTATTATATACTATTATAAAATTTACATATAACATTGTAATTTATCCTATGATAGCTAAATAAGAAAGTTTTGCTATTAAGTTCATAATGATATAGGCGAGGACGAGTAATAAGTAACGTCTCCATGTTTATCAACTAATGCAAATACAACCTCTCTTCCACGTCTATGGGATAGTTCTATTAATTCTATTAATCTACTCAACATAATTAAGTTGTTCTCCTCTAAAACATATACTTCTATATGCTTATAATCCCTACGTAACAGTAGCAAGTTATCTCCAATGACTTCGACCTTTTTGCCACGATTCTTTAAGTCACTATAAACAGTAAACACTATCCAAACAAAATCATTCTTCGCTATCTTTAATAAATCCTCTATGCTTAGAAATTTTCCATTATAGACTATCTTCTTTCCCTTGGAATACACTAACCATAATAACTCGATTATTGAAACTCTCTTAGTTCCTCCTTCTACGCTATTTTGGATTATTATTCTATCATTATCCTCTAATTCAATATCTAATATATTTAATGTTTTATCATCGGACATTTTAACCCTTAACCCTATAATAAAAAATCAAATATTAAAACTAGTATTCTAAACAAATTATACGGGTATAAAGATGATAAGACCCATTGAATGGGCTAACGGGAAGGTTCGATGGTTAGATGTTTCAAAGATACCCTTCGAAGAAGTATACCATGAATCAAATGATCTTGAAAGATTAGCTAGAGCTATAGAGAATATGGAGGTACGTGGAGCACCAGCTATAGGAGTTTTCGCAGCACTAAGTTTAGCTGCCATCGCATATAATATTAACACAGATAATATTGATGCCTTTCTGAATAAAATAATGGATGCTGCGAATAGATTAAGAAAAACAAGACCCACAGCATATAATCTATTTTGGGCTATTGATAGAGTATTAAATAGATTAAAGAAAGAGATACTGGAATCTAGGAGTATAGCCAAGCTAAAAGAAGCTGTTGTTGATGAGGCATTAAGGATATTATACGAGGACATAGAACAAAACAAAAGAATGGGCCACCATGGTGCAACAATAATAAATGACGGCGATGTCATATTAACGCACTGCAATACTGGAGCTTTAGCAACCGCTGGTTATGGTACTGCATTAGGCGTTATTCGGGCAGCGTGGGAGCAGGGTAAGAGAATAAAAGTTATAGCAACCGAGACACGCCCGCTTCTTCAAGGAGCACGATTAACAGTATGGGAACTTGTGAAAGAAGATATTCCAGTTACATTAATAACTGATAATATGGTGGGATATGTATTATCTAAAGGCTTAATTGATAAGGTGCTCGTTGGGGCCGACAGAATATTGTTATCCGGTCATGTAATAAATAAGATTGGAACATATACCATAGCCGTACTCGCACATAGGCATAATGTACCATTCTATGCTGTGGCCCCTACATCTACAATAGACCCTAAAACCAAGGTAGAGGAAGTAGTAATCGAAGAAAGAGACCCTGATGAAGTCAGAACAGTACTCAAAAAAATTCCTATAACAGTACCCGATGTACCTGTCATGAATCCAGCATTTGATATAACCCCACCAGAACTAGTTACTGGCATAATAACAGAGAAAGGCATAGTATATCCTCCCTACAATGATACACTAAGGAAAATACTATAGTAAATAATAGAGCAAACATTTTTGACTATAACTATTTAATTTTGGTGGGCCCGCGGGGACTTGAACCCCGGACCACGGGGATTTTCGCCCCATTTTAGGGTCCCGAGTCGGGTGCGGTGATTCCGCATACCCCGCATCCTACCAAGCTAGACGACGGGCCCGCAAAATTATGGTTAGGGGACTGGCTTAAATGCTTTCTATGCCGTATTCTATAGTGGGTTTAGGAGGTATACTATGGTATCAAGATATGTTAGAGAGCTTATAGCTCGTAGGATAGCTGGAGACATAGTCTGGAGCAAGGATATAGGAAAATCCCTTAAGAAATGGCGCGAGCTATTTAACATATTGCAAATCGACTTAGCAAAAGCAATGAATGTTTCGCCAAGTGTTATAAGTGATTACGAGAAAGGACGTAGAATTCCAGGTGCAAAGTTTATAAGACGGTTTGTTGATGCATTATTAAAGATTGATGAAGAACGTGGATGGATTGTTGTAAGAAATTTAGCAAAAGCTATGAATATCGCTAACCCTGCTATAGTCGACATGCGTGAATTTGATAAGCCAGTAAATATTGATGCTTTACTAAGATCTGTTAAAGGAATATTATTATCAACGAGGGTATTTCTTAGACCCATATATGGATATACTGTTCTAGATAGTATAGAGGCTATAGAATCTCTGAGTGGTTCAGAATTCTTTCAGATAATGGGTATGACAACTCAGCGAGCGCTAATATTTACACATGTAACAACAGGACGTTCTCCAATGGTTGCCGTAAGAGTATCTCCGCTAAAACCAGCTGTCGTAGTTATACATG